>JAIORV010000115.1 GCA_021107945.1 Vulcanimicrobiota bacterium
TGGTTAGAAGCCTATAAAATCTACCTCCCACCTCAATTTAACCGTTTCAACGGTTTTTTGATGATATAAACCACTGAAGTGGTTGGGACGCTGTAGTGGTGGGGTTTACACTCAATTCACCACAATAAATTGTGGTGCTGTCTTAAACCCCTTATAACGCCTGTTATCACCTGAAAAACACCTGTTATCACCTTAAAGTACTTGAAATAAATTCTATTACTTCTCAAGAAATTCACATGTGCGAAATGTGAGTACTTAAAAACAAATCCTTCGTCTGAATTATATTGCGGAAAATTCGGAGGGGTTATAAAATTGATTTCACTTATTGGAAAAAGCTCGAGCTCGCAAGTGGATTTTTTCTTTATAATAACAAAAACAACCCCTCGAGGGGATTGTTCTTTATAGTTAATATTGAAATAGCCCTGTAAACCTGTTTATAACCGATTCAAATATTAGTAGATATAATCTCCGGGGATGTCTCCGCTGGATACGTTTGTATGTTCCACCGGCGGTGAATTACTGTGAGGTGTGTTTGTCCACTCGTTCGCATGCTCGCGTGATCCGTCGGCCCAATCGACGTTTCCGTGATTATCCCAGTTCTGCCAGTCCACATTCTCATGGACCGCATTTGTGTGATACCCGGGAATATTGTTATGGTAACGTGCCAACCTGAAAGGAGCTTCATTGTTTTCATTCATTCGCAGGACTTCGTTTGATATTACTTCCATTGCAGACGGGATAACAGATGTCTGAGATTTCAGGCTCTCTACCGGTGGCGGGGGAGTAATTGAATTTTTTTGAATTGCCTCGGCCTTGTCGGCGCTGACTCCGATAAACGCAGAGAGCGCAAGTAAACCCATGCCCGTGGCAACAAGCTTTGTTTTCATCTTGCCCAGGAAAATATCAAACTTGGTGAGATAATTATAATCAAAGAAATCCAGTTCATAATCATAACCCGGCGCATTATCATGTGTGCCCCGGCCGTTTAGCCTGACATGCACAATGCTCTCTCCTGCAAGCGCGGGGTGAAGTCCCCAGTAGAAAATCTCACATTTTAACTTAAGATTCTCAAAAAACTTGCCCAGCGAGAACTTATGGCATTTTCCGTTATTCTTGATATCTTCAAGAAGATGAACCCTGATTTTCATTTTTTGCTCCTCCCAGGCAGTAAACCACTGAAATTCAGGCATGTTGTAGTCTGAATAATTTTAACATACCACAATGGATAACCTACCATTGATCGGATGTATTCGCATGATTATTGTGGTTAGTATGGTTGTTTGTATGAGGATTAACCAAATTCGAGTGTGTATTGTTGGTATGTGGGGTGATATCGGAGTATGAATCGGTGTTGGTATGTGAAATATCGCCCACATTATTGCTATGTTCCGTTGCCGGTAAATTCGTGTGTCCTATTTTCTGAAACGGGTGTTTATCGGCGGGTTGTACCAGGGATGCAAGAATAATCTCCTCACTTCCCGATTCAGCCAGTATAACCGGTGTCCTGTCCCTTTCCTCTCCTGATCTGGCCACTGCGCCTGAATTGAGACCGACTTGAGAATTATCATGCAACCCAAAGCCGGTTCCGCCTCTGTTCGCAAGACCCCAAGCGGTAAGAGCGACAAGACCTGCGGTAACAACTCCTCCCATGGCAAGTTTGACCTTGTTGAATATGGGAAGGTTGTCACTCACAAGGTTTAATTCCATATAGTTATCAGGACTTTCCGATTCCGAATCTTCCATGCCGTTCAGAGTCACAATCGGAATTGATTGCGTATTCATGTCAGGAAACATTGATCTCAACTTACGTTTTATCAAATAGTACCTGACAGACCTTATTAAATTTTCAAACCAGGAAGGTTTCTTCTCCGATTTTTTAAGGGTTACTTTAACCAGAGCCCTACCGTTCAAAATCGGATAAACTTCACTTTTTCGTTTATCATACATCAAATTGACCCCCTCAAGGGTTCCATGTAAATATAGTATAGATTATTATTTATAAAATTTCAAGCCTTATTCGTTAATAGTTCTTAACAAAAACTATCTCATGTCAATAAGCCGGTAGCGGAAAGCTTCAGCTTTCCCTTTATATAGAAGGTCTAAAGACCTTCGCTACCATGTGAACTACCATGTGAACTATCATAATGAACTACCATAAATTATCTGGGATCAACAAGAGATGATGGAGCTTCCATATAACTGCCGAATTGTAGAAAAGGTTGTAAATTACCTCCCCAGGTGGATCCGGATACAGGCTCAAGGTTAGTTCTCAATGCAATACTGGTCTCCATATCCAGAGTTTCCTTGCCGCCTTGTGCCGCCACAACCGGCTTTTCAATAAGCATTCTTACAATCAGTGTATTATAATCGGCTTTGGTAGGATCCATTCCGTTGGTTGCCCACATAAAATAACATCCGGTTTGAAGATTCGCGGGACTTCCTGTATTTACGACAAGATCATCGGCAAGGGTGCTGATATATGTATCACCACTGCCACTGTGGATTTCCGTTCTTCTTAACAGGTATTTTCCCGGGTTATCAACATCCTGCATGAGGAGATATTGAACTTCAACCGTATCAGGGGAAGTTTCATCAACCACAAGCGGGTCTGTATCGTCCGCGATGAAACGGTTGAAATGAAGATCAATAACGGGATCCGTCGCATCTTCATCCCATTGCGGCGATATAAACCCCGATATTCCCTGTGCCGGTACCGCCTGCCTTATATCAGTTGAAATCGAGTACATAACTTTTCTCAACTGCTGTTTCATATCGGTTTGAGTAATACCCTTTCGATATGCATTGAGGCCTCCTATTGTGATGTTGGCGAGCGCACCCAGCAGTATTGCCAGCGCCGCAATGACAATCACAAATTCGGCAAGGGTGAAACCCTTGACATTTTTTCTACCGTTTCTTTGAAACATCCGATATCTCCCCTTTATAAAGGTTTGAAAATAATATGCAGGAGGGGTTTCCCAACCCCGATTTGTCGCCTTTAGGAAAAGGCTCCTACAACTTGATTGTTCGCCTTTAAGAAAAGGCTCCTACATTAAATTTATGGTCCTGGTTTTTTGATGTTAATCGGGTGCCATACATAATATGTGACGGCGTATGTCAGACCACCCTGGTATGGAAATTCAAAATCGCCCAGAGTGTCCGGAGCACCATCCCAGGATCCCGTATAATCCCTGTCATCCATGGGATCGTCCACCGTGGATGCGGGGACACTTCCTTGATACGGTACGTTCGCATGCGATGTTCCGGAGTATGAGGGATCGAAGCAGGAGTAATAAAGTGAACCGGGCAGGTCTGTCCCCAGCAATCTTTCCTTGTTGATTATGCTTGCATCCAGGTTGCATGTCTTGCTTGGTAACCCGCGATCTATTAACTCGCTATTATGACCAACTCCATGTCCTAAATCTAGTCCGTCAGGTGAATAATCCTGGTAGTCAACATATAATCTGTCGTATAAAGTAATGCTTCCCGGTATTTCGGCGGTAGTTTCCGGGTTGACCGTTGTGTCGGGAGTAATCAGCATTATCTTGTTTGTCTGTGATACATATATATCCCTGTAAAGTCTTCCACTGGAATCAGTAACTTTCATATTCCTGACAATAAGTATATTATCAAGACCGTAAAAATTACCTCCCTGATTAACCATATGAATCTCTCTATCATCTTCATGGTCCCCTACCGTACCGTTTCTATCATAATCCATGTATTCATGATACTCAACCTTGCTCCGGTCCTTTTTCTCATCAGGAGAAAGCGCCAGGTTGTAAAACATGCTGAAGT
The DNA here is from genome assembly GCA_021107945.1 of Vulcanimicrobiota bacterium. Taxonomy (GTDB): domain Bacteria; phylum Vulcanimicrobiota; class JAJTBE01; order JAJTBE01; family JAJTBE01; genus JAIORV01. The sequence continues at coordinate 3,796 of JAIORV010000115.1, forward strand.
TTCTAACGTTATTCAACCTGATTGTTCTACCGTTTTGGCACTTTGAATCCGTAGGATCATACCAGCCGATTGAGCCGGATGCGTCGTCATATACACCATTGTGCCAGTTGGAGGGGCTATATGTTGTATCTATGGTTGTAAAGGGGATATACTTGTTTGCTATAACCGTAGAGAGGGCAACTTCCGTGGGTAATTTGCTTTTTCTTCCCATTCCGGAATCTCTATTCTGTCCCACAGGTGTATTCAAGTCGGGAGGGTTGATCAGCGTATCCCAATCATTCATATCTGCAACGGGTCCCCTGACTGTTACCGTGATTCTGCACATATTTCCAACATTCCTGAATTTCTGCGCCGGGTCGGTCATCGGGGTAACGGCGATTTGATACCAGAATAGCCAGAACGGCGAATCTGAATCGTCGGAATACCGATTCCAGTTCGTGGCGACACCGATGAGTCCGGAATGATATTTACAATATGTTGCGTCCTGAACCTTTCCCCCTATGACATCTCCTCCGAAAAAGTATCTGCAGTCAAATGAGGATGTATAGTCGGGAGAGTTGTAATTATCTTCCAGAGGTCTGAACCGGCAGGTTCCTCCCGTCTGAAGCTGGCAGTGGGTTGCGCCGTCGTTAAAACCACTAAGAGCGGGGACAAACTTATCCGTCTTGTTATGGATAACAGACTCAATAGTTTCCTGCGCCAATTGGGTGGCTATTGTTCGATTCTTTGATCGATACGAGGCGGCAAAACCCATGGGAAAGATATTATAAACCATAAAAAGACCAACCGATAGAATAACCATTGAAACAAGGATCTCAATCAGCGTTACTCCAAGGGTTCCCTTTTTTCTCATTTTCTTGATCATATTCCCGATGTACCTCCCATTCTTTGCCTAATCTTTCATGATAATATCTTTTAGGACAACACCCGATTTTAATCGGGTGGCAAGATGACACCCCAACATTAGGTGTCTAACCGTTTTAACGGTTTCCCATTTCTTACTCAATCGGGGTTTATATGCCACCTGTCAAATAATTTTAATGAGGGCTTTCTTGTGTATTCTTATTCCTGCTACACTATCAAGCCTCAGAATTTGCAAACCGATGAATCGGTTGAGACGGCATGGTTAAGCCGCTCTCCCTCGCACCACAATAAATTGTGGTGTTGTTCTAAAAATCAATTTCTGCATCATTATTAATGCACTTCAGATATCACATCCATTTCCATTTTTTATCTGAATCTTTCAAACCAACCGTCGGATAAAATTTTATAATTCGTGCCGGATGAGGGTGCAAGGGATTTCGAGCTTTCGATGGAATATGGGATTCTCATTATGAGTGTTCTTCTTGATATGATGGGGAATGTCGAGACATCCCAACCCTGCGGTGAACCCGACCAATCGGTGGGCACTTTCTTTATCATGCCGGTTGATTTAATAAACAAAACCCTTTTATCGGCGTCACTGGAGGCATTCGGATCTTGCTTCTCAATTACCTTAACCCTGAAGGTTCCGCATGCATCGGCATTTCCCAGTATCTCTCCCACTTCTCCTACGGACCCTACTGTGAGCTTTGTTATGAGCAAATGCTCGTGTCCGTCGGTGTCATAGAGATTAATGATGTCGCCGGGCTGATAGACATCAGAAGTTCCGTCAAACAGATCAGCGTCATAGACCATCGGCAGTTCCCAGAGTCCTGATGTGGCATCAATTTTTCCGTCACCGCCGGTGGGATTATCGTCAAAATCATTGACACCATCGTTTACATTCACCCCTCCGCCTTGTTCCATTTCCTCGAAAAGCTTCAAGCCCAAGCCTTGCCCTGAACCCGCGGGCGTATAATTATCAACATTCACTTCCCCTGAATTATGATCGGCGTATGGGGCATACGGATAGACAAGCAGATTATGCTTGAGCAGGAACATGGAGTATTCCAGCCCCGCCTGGGCGAGGTAGAAACACATGTTTGCCGAATGGAATGATTTGCTTGTGATATGATCCTGAAGTGTATAATGGGCAAACCCCATTGTCAGAACCATCATCGCCATTAAAAGCATCAACACGGCTATCAGGGCTATACCCTTTTGCTTTTTGAATTTCATCCCTTGAATCCTCCCGATTTTCGAAATCCTCTTACTATCTCTCCTGAACTTCTACCTTGCCGTCATCATACACTCTTACCTCAAAAGTATATTTGGTTGTTTCAACTCCCGATGACGGGGATAAAATGACACTGTAATATCCTGATGAAGACCCGGCTATGGGATTAAATGTGAGATCCGTTTGAGCGCGATCAACACCACCGTTTGCGCCGAAAGTCAATTTCTTGTCATTTTCTATGCCCCCGCCCCATAAAACCGATCCGGCATACTCCTTGAACGGATATCCTATTTTAATAAGCCCGTTTCCAAGAGTCTGATCCTCCGTCGTAGTCCCGTCATCATCAAGATCTCTGCATATTGTATAATAATACGCGCCGTTGTCAGAATCCGTCTTAAAAATCACCCATACATATTGCTCGCTTCTTAAAGATTCTGCCGACGCTGCTTTAAAATCCGCAGCAAAGGCCATGGCGGCGCTTCTTATTGTTTGACGGTTCTTGAAACCGACATAATTAGGTATCGCGAAAAAGAAAATTATGGCAATAAAAGAAATAACAATCAACAACTCAAACAACGTGAAACCATGTCGGATTTTTTTAGACAAGACCATCACCTCAAAAGAAAAGCTCTTAAATATTATAGCATAAAAAAGAAAATTAACAAGGGTACAATCACTCTAAACTGTGACCCTTCAGGGCTTTGTACGAAACACCCTACCGTTACAATGGATAATTTGGGGTTGTCCCAAAAATGTAGCTGAGGTCTTCAGACCTCCCTATGTTTGCGGGTTTGAAAACCCGCGCTACGTATTGAAACGCAATGCACCGGCGGGTTTAAAAACCCGCGCTACGTATTTAAACGCAATGTACCGGTGGTCTACGTGATGGGAGTTCGCCATTCAGGAAATACCCCTTACAAATAAAACATTTTCTCTATCTAAACACAATTCCTTTTACAATTTCATTTTTTTTTGTTATAATTTTTCAAGAATAAATCATGGAGAATATATCATCATGGCTCGTGCAGATATAAAATTAGGTTACTCGTGTAATAATGACTGTATTCATTGTGTGATTTCGGATTTCAAAGATAAGGTTCTGGAAAAGGGACTGCCCGAAGATATCTCCGGTGAGGATTATAAAAAAGAACTGCTTGACTCCAGGAAAAGAGCCGATAAAATTACATTTACCGGCGGAGAGCCGACGATTAGAAAAGAACTTCTCGATCTTGTCGCATTCGCAAGAGATATCGGATTTTCGATAACCATGCAAACAAACGGCAGAAGACTGTCGGATCCCAAATTTGCTACGGCGCTTTGCTCAATCGCACCCATTAACTTCTGTATCGCTCTGCACGGTCCCAATGCGGAGATTCATGACAAAATAACCCAAAGACCGGGAAGTTTTTACGAGACCGTTCAGGGTATAAGAAATATTATCGAGATAAGACAAACACCAAACTTCCTGTCGGGGAAAATTGTAATTTCAAAAGTCAATGCAGACTATCTCGCAGAAACTTCCAGGTTCATGATTTCACTGGGATTTTCATCGATAAATCTCACCTTCCCCCATGCCTGCGGTAACGCCAGGAAATATTTCTATGACGTCGTCCCCCGATACATCGAGATAAAAGAATCGGTCATAAACGCCATTCAATTGTGCTTCCTGCATAATGTGCATGTTGATGTTGAGACTATCCCCTTTTGCTTCCTGCCAAACCTGGAATGGCTCGCAGTTGAACTCGCAATGTCCGATGACGACTACGCCGAGTTGAAACAATATGGAAGCGAAAAGAAAATAATAGACTGGACAAAGAAAAGAAAACAGATAAAATCCAAATTCCCACAATGCAAGGAATGCCGGTTTGACGCGGTCTGTGAGGGACCATGGAATGAATACCCCAAGTTTTATGGCCACGAAGAATTCACACCTGTAATGGGAAAACCCGTCAAAACGGCGGAAGAGATAAAAACAAGGGAACATCTCCCACAGGCGAAGCGAAGCTACATTTTTAAGAATATGATTGATAACGGATGACGGAGATTAGAAGTTTACCACGAAGACACGAAGAACACGGAGTTTTTTCTTCGTGAACTCCGTGGCTTCGTGGTAAAAAAACCGTCGCACCTCCCGCTTCCCGTTTCCCGCCTCCAACTCAGAGCAAATTATACTTCTTCTCAACTTTCCTCAACTCTCTGAATATCTTCTTCCTCAGCTTATTTTTATCTTTAGCCGATAGAAATGCAGAATTTATGCTGTTTTCAATTAGTTTCTCAATATCCTCTATTGTAAACCCGAACTGCTTTGTGCATATAAAATATTCGTGGGTCAGGTCAATCCCGCTTATAGCCGGGTCGTCGGTGTTAATCGTAACGATTATGCCTTCGTCGTAATACCTCTTCAACGGGTGATCGGCAAGGGTTTTTACGACACCCGTCTGAAGATTGCTCGTGGGACACATCTCCAGGGGAATCCGCCTGTCTTTTACCAGTTTTTCAACATTTTTATCCTTATAAGTGGTAACACCATGACCGATGCGATCCACCTCGAGATCCAATATGGAAACCTTTACATTATCAGGCCCCGCCGCCTCGCCAGCGTGAGCGGTAGCTTTCAGCCCCGCCCTTTTTGCCTTTTGATAAACACCGGCATACGGACCGGGCGGATAATGAGCCTCGTCGTTTGCAAGATCAAGAGCGACGGCGTCATGATCCCGATATTTCTCCAGAAGATCCTCGACAACTGCGCCTTTATCGGGACCCATCTGTCTCTCGATGATAAAAATAAGCCTGACGTCTATGTCAAAATCTTTCTTTCCTCTTTTGACGCCGTCAATGACACCCTCAATAACATCCTTGCTCTTGTCCAGGTTGTATGCCGATGCCATATAAAACGGACTGAAGCGAAGCTCCACGTATTTTATATTATCCTCACTGCAATTCCTGAGATATTCGTACGCGATTTTTGATATAGCCTTCTTGTTTACAAATACTTTTTTCACCATATCAAATTTTTTCAGGAATTTTAATAGAGAATGACCGTCCTTATCGGTCATCTGAATATATGGCTTTATACCTTCCACCGTATCCGCCGGAAGCTTGACATTATGCTTTCTTGCGATTTCCATGAAAACCTTGGGCTTTATATCTCCCTCGAGGTGGCGATGGAGATCTACTTTGGGGATTTCGTGCAGGAACCTATGTAATGTTTCGTCATCCATAACCGATGAGAGCGGCTTTTTTCTTATGTCGGGTTGCTTTGCTGATGCAGATTGATTGAGGAAAACCCCGAGAAGAATAAATGACACAAAGAGGGTTAACAGAGCTGTAAAATAGATTTTAAACGAAAAAACATCTTCACATAAATGCATATCGAATTCTCTCCCCATAATTTAATATCCAGCTTTAATTTTAAAACTTCATTATTCTATTGTCAACAAGTTATTTTAAGGAAGTATTATCCTTTTTGATCTGCGGCGAGACGCCGCAGCTACCGACATTATTGTACCGGTAGGGGCGGCGTCCCGCCGCCCAAATAACAAAACATTGTTTTCGAGAAATAGCTTATTCCCGGTAATCATTTTATTTTCCCTGAATCAATTGCCTTCATTATTGCCGTTGCCGGGAGTCCGTTCTGTAACAGTCTGATAATATACATTGCATAAGGAGCGATATGCCCGAAGAATTTCCTGAATCCGGGGCAAAGATAATTGAGTCCCGGCTTACCGGCGGGTGTGGTCATAAATCGGTGTTTGGGGCATTCCCCTCGACAGGCAATCAGGAATTCACAATTACGGCAGTAATCGGGCAAGGTGGTTTCCTTCATTGCGCCGAATCCAATCTGTTTCATCGAGTCGATAAGATGTCGCGGCGAATCCTCCATAATATTACCCAACCTGTATTCAGGATACACGAAGTGATCACAGGAGTAAATGTCGCCGTTATGCTCCACTATCACACTTCTACCGCACCTGCGGGAGAAACTGCATGCGGTGGACTGCACTCCTGCCCAGTTGGCAATCGCCCATTCAAAATTCATGACGAATATATTTCCCACATCTTTTTTAACCCACTCATCAAAAATTTGATTCAGGAAATCACCGTAGGCTTCAGGTTGCACAGTCCAGGGCATCACAGATTTATCGGCTTCTTCCTTTTTTAAAGACGGAGGGAGTCCGAGGCGCAGTCCCAGTTTCCCGGCAATAGAGTCAGGCTTTCTTTCAACAATAGGGATGAACTGAATATACTTTACGCCCTGTTCCTTCAGGAAGCGATAAACGTCCAGGGGTCTTTTAGAACTCTCTCTTGTAACGCAGGCAAGCACATTAAAATCAACCCTGCGGTTTTGCATTAATTTCAGTCCGTCCATTACCGATTGAAATGTAGGCTTTCCTCCCCGATCAACCCGGTAACGATTATGAATATCTTCCGGTCCGTCCAGGCTCAGACCCACAAGGAAGCGATATTGCGCCAGGAATTTGCACCATTCGTCATTCAATAAAGTGCCGTTGGTCTGCAGGGAATTGGTTATACGTTTGCCCTGCTTATATTTATTCTGCAGGCTGACTACCTTTTTAAAGAAATCAAGTCCCATCAATGTCGGCTCGCCCCCCTGCCAGACAAATGGAACCTCCTGGATTTTCTGAGTTTCTATGTATTTCCGGATATATGCCTCGAGTACTTCATCCGACATTCTGTAATTCTCTTCATCTGGAAAAAGCGACTCTTTCTCGGTATAGAAGCAATATTTGCAACGAAGATTACATACGGGGCCTATGGGCTTAGCCATTAAATGAAATCCTTCCGGGGGAGAATATTGTCGCCCGGTTGAGTGGGGTTTTGATTTCACCTGAATTCTCTTTTTCTTTTTTTTCTTTTTGTTTTTTTGTTTCTTACCTGCCATTTCATATTTCCTTCTGTCAATTCTTCTTTTTCTTTTTCCATTGCTGACTTGTCATCACACAGCGGAAGCCTGTGTGGCACAATCCTGTATCTCTGCTTGCCTTCATTCGTGCGGTGGGACGATAGCCCGTGCTGAATGCCGGATGACAGAGAAAAGATCCCCCTCGATTTACCCGTTTTGGTACTGTCGGCTCCGTCGGGTCAAAACTGTCTCCGGGTCCGGCAGGATTGTTCGTTACGCCGTCAACCGGGCGGTTTTTATATGTATCATGGCGGTACCGGTCGCCACACCACTCCCAGACATTACCCGCCATATCGTAAAGACCATAACCATTGGGCTTATATGATTTCACAGGGGCGGTTCCCGCATAACCATCTTTCACGAGATTTTTGTATGGAAATTCCCCCTGCCAGATATTGGTAAAAATCTTATCATCCGATGGGTCTTCATCACCCCATACATATTTTTTTCCGTCAAGTCCGCCACGTGCAGCATATTCCCATTCCGCTTCAGTCGGCAAGCGTTTTCCCGCCCATCTTGCGTATGCCTCTGCGTCATACCAGGATACATGCACCACCGGGTGGTCATCTTTTCCCTCGATCGAGCTGCCCTTGCCTTCCGGATGCTTCCAATCCGCGCCGGGAGTCCATCTCCAGCAATAAGAGATATATTTCTTGGGAATCGGACGGGACGGACACCAGAATACAAGTGAGCCCGGAACAAGAACTTCTTTCTTCGGCGGAGGCGTTCCCGGGGGTAATTGCTTCATAATCTCTTCTAAATCAGGTTTTTTCTCTGCCGTGGTCACATAGCCGGTTTCCGAAATGAATTTTCTGAATTGCGCATTCGTCACCTCAGTTTCGTCCATCCAGAAACCGTTAACTTTTACACGATGAGCAGGTTTCTCGTCGGTGAAAGATTCATCGAAGTCACTACCCATGGTAAACTCCCCACCGGGGATCCGGCACATACCGGGAGGAGCGGATTTTTTTGTAAATGTCGGGTGTATTATAAAGCATGCAATGACAACGACGACAATAACAACAACCGCAAGTCCGATTCGGAGCTTGAGCGGGCTTTTCTTTCGCTTATTGTCTTGTTTTTTTGATTTCATAATAAATAATAGGTTGAAAATACCCGGGACCATCCTTTTTGGTCAACCCCGGGTATTCTCATTAACATTCAGATTATAAACTGGTTTTTATCTTGGGTGGATATTTCTTGAAGGTATCCATATGTTTTTGTTCATATTCACCATAAATCGGCACATAAACCAATTTCCTGACGAAGTAATCGTGCGTCTCCTTGGGATCAAGATAGAGATTGAAAACCTTGCGATATCGGAATTTCGTCAGGGTACCCGAGAAACCCCCTTCATTCCATGAATCGCCTGTGGGATATGTTGCGGCGCACATAACCTTGAACTCGCCGATGCGCATTCCGGAGAACTGATCCTCGAGCCAGTAGTAAATGGCCTTGCGATTGGATTGCCCATCATCAGCTAGAAGGAAGGAAGTCTGATCAATGCTGTCTATGTATCGGTCTTTCGGTATCTTGTTCTTGGCATTTGCCAAGGCAAGCGAAGTGCAGAAAAGATCGGAGAGGTCAAATAGTCCGTCGGATTTACGACCGGGCTTAATTATACCTTTCCAATAGACAATACCCGGTACACGCATGCCGCCTTCCCATGTGGAGCCTTTTGCGCCCCGGAAAGGTGTGTAACCGGCGTCCCACCAAGTCTCCATCTCGGGACCGTTATCAGAGGTTACGAAAATAATGGTGTTTTCAAGCTGACCCGTTTTCTCAAGGGTCTTGACTATCCGACCAAGGTGATCATCCAACTCTAAAAATACATCCTTGTATGGGTATGCAGAGGCAGATTTACCCTTGTACTTATCAGAGGGGTAATTGTCAAAGTGACAACCTCTTGTACAATGATACAGGAAGAAAGGCTTATCACTCTTCGCCATCTTTTTAATGAATTTTACAGAGTAATCGGTCCATTCCTCATCAAGTTTCTCCAGAACCGGGATAGTAATTTCCTTGACATTCTTAAGTCCCTTGCCTTTTACGCCATGTACCAGATTCCTGTTAAACGGCAAGTTTTCCACCATTTTGTGTCGTTCCGGCTTATTTACAATTTCCGGGTAATAATAGGGATCGCGCCATTCCGTGTACATATCGGACACGCTTAAAAAACCGTAAAAGTCGTCGAAACCTACATTCTGGGGCTGCGAGGGCTTGTTCTCACCGATATGCCACTTTCCGACAGCCTGGGTTACATAGCCGGCTTCGCTCAGCAGTTTTGCTATTGTAATCTCGCCTTCAAGGCCGCCGGGTTGACCATACATTGGCGGATTCAGCACACCATGGCGCATCGGAAGACGACCTGTTAGAATTGTTGCTCTCGTGGGCGAGCAGGAAGGTTGAGAATAACAGGAGGTCAACATAAGTCCCTCCTGTGCAAGACGATTCATATTAGGGGACTGGGCGCCGACGGCAATTCCACCGCCGAAGCATCCGGGATCTCCCCAGCCAACATCGTCCATCAGGAAGATGAGAATGTTGGGTCTCTTACCAGATTTCTTGTAGAGTGCATCCAGTTTCTTCTTCGCTTCTTTTTCCTGCCCCGGATGGAAGATCACAGGCTCCATATTCTCGGCGATTTTTACGGTTTTCTTTACAAGCGAATCTTCCATTCTGTAATGTTTTTCCTGTGCCATTACAGTATCACTGTATAATGCCGAAAGGATAGTGACTAACACTGCAACAATGAAACAGGCAAATAGAAAGCGGCTCATTAAAAGTACTGTAGCTATTCCGGGATGCTTTTTTAATAGCTTTCTCATTAACCCTTGCTCCTTTCCTAAAAGAATAATTAATTCGTTTCTAATCCGCATTTCCGCAAAATATTATATATAAACTCTAAGGCCGAAACACCCCCTTTCATTAATTAAGGCCTTTCCTGATGTCAGAAAAACTTTGCCCTAACCCTATTTCTTCAATGGCAATGCAATATTCCCTTTCAATCAATTTTACAAAGCATTATAATTGCTATTTGTGCCAATAGCTATAGAAAAGTCAATATTTCTCCGTAAACGGTTGCCCCCGGCAGATCGGAGATATATTTAAAGAAACATAAGAAGGTAATTTAATCGGCTAACAGAAAAGAAAGTGTCTATGAATTTACTCAAGGATATTACAATAGGACAATATGTGCCGGGCAATTCCATTATCCACAGGATGGACCCCAGGGTCAAGATTGCACTTGTGTTTATATTGATGATCCAGCTTTTTATTACCGAATCATGGGTCAGCCTGGGCTCATATTTTGCGTTACTTCTCCTCGTGACACTTCTTTCCGGAATTTCCCCGGGATATATTTTGAAGGGACTTCGACCTATTATATTCCTGGTACTCATCACACTGATTTTCAACTTCTTCTTCTCAAAGGGCGATGCAATATGGCAGCAAAGGATATTCTCCATAACAATAAGCATTACACAACAGGGAGTCCAATCGGGATTGAGAATGGCCGCAAGGCTTATTCTGCTCGTGTATTCAACAAGCCTCCTGACACTTACCACTTCGCCCATTCAGCTTACCGACGCAATAGAGAATATACTGACACCTTTCAAGGTAATCGGCATTCCTGCCCATGAGCTTGCAATGATGATGTCAATCGCTCTTCGATTTATTCCGGTACTCATAGAAGAAACCGATAAGATATTCAAGGCGCAAAAATCAAGGGGAGCAAGGTTTGGCCGTGGGAATATCATACAAAAAGCAAAAAGCCTTCTGCCGATACTGGTGCCTCTTTTTGTGCATGCATTTAAACATGCCGAGGATCTCGCCGTTGCGATGGAATCGAGATGCTACAGGGGAGGCGAGAGGAGAACAAGACTCAAGCAATTGAGGGTAACAGGCCTTGACTGCTGGGCAACGCTCCTGTGTGGATTGGTTCTGGTGGGAGCCGCCTGGTGGGATTTTTATGGTAAATTATAAAGCAACTCTCAGGTATGACGGCACAAAATTCTTCGGGTTTCAGACACAGAAAGGTCCCCGGATTCTTACAATACAAGACGGGATACAATCAGTTCTTTCCAAGATATTCAATAATCCCGTAAAGATATTTGTCGCCGGAAGAACGGATACCGGAGTGCATGCCACAGGACAGGTCATCAACTTCAAGGTTGAAAGGGAAATGTCCCCGAAAAGATTGCAAATAGCATTGAACGGACTCCTTGACCGTGCCATTTCCGTATCGGATGTAGCGATTGTAGATCCCGATTTTCATGCCGGGCACAACGCAAAATGCAGGAAGTACCTGTATATCCTGGATAATTCTCCTAATCCCGATGCACTCAAGAGAAACAGAGCATATTGGCATCCATACAGGCTTGATATCGAGAGCATGAAAGAGGCCATAAAACAATTTGAGGGAGAGCATGATTTCAGCCGGTTTGCCAAAGGAAACAGAGAGGTAGAGAAAGCCCGGAGAAAAATTATATCGACTGAAATAAGAACATCGGAGGATTTTGACAGTTTCAAATTAAAGGGGGAGCATACAGGGCAAAATTCTTTTAAATCTGACAAATTACAAAAAGAAAACTCAGGGATAATTTCTGCAATAAAGGATATTACAATACTATCAAACCATCTTATTTTCTTCCATTTCAAGGGATTATCTTTTTTACACAGCATGGTCCGCCTGATGGTGGGAAACCTTATAGAGGTTGGAAAAGGGAAGCTTTCACCGGATGACATCGGAAGAATGTTGATTCCTGATTATTCGGTCATATCCCATGCCTCAAAAGTACCGGGAATGGGACTCTATCTGGTGGGTGTGGAGTATTGAAATTGCTGATGTATTTCAATATAAAGTCCTTATATGACACCATTTAGCCTGGAAGAAACCTTTAAGAAATTCAACTTTGTCACGAATGAAGTCTCTCTCTGAATTAATCAAAAAGCTATTTTCCTTTAAGCTACCTGCCTGTCTTGATGTTTTTCTTCTTCTACTTTCCAGGTAAGAGCATCGTTTATCCAGGAAACTATTTTTTTAGCTTGTTTTTTGGAACACCATTTTTTTAAAAAACCAAAAGCATATACATCCTCTTCGCCTGATTTTTTTAGAATACCATGCCAATCCGTCTCATATTGATAACGAGAAGCTTCACAAATAGAACCTTCAACGAACAGCTCTTTTGGCTTTCGAACAGCTATATATTGTTCTTCTGTCTCTTCCCATTTATAAGGTTTCATAAAGATTCTCTCCAAAAAGATTCATTTAAAAATTTGTTTCTTATCACATTATACAACATTGAATCTAAATCTTCAATTACTTCATCTCCTTCTTGTAACAAATATCTCACACCTTGAGCAAGATATTCCCTCTCGTTTTTTCCCATATATTCATCAAAAAACTTACCTCTTTTATATAATTTATATATTTCTTTTCCCAGTTCTTCAACTTTATCATTTATTCCATATCCGGCGGAGAGACCGGCATGTAATGAGTCTGATTGGCCTCCAAGCAAATGATCTAACATATGAACGATCTCTTCCTGAACTCCTCCTGTCTCTTTTAATATAAAAATAGGATTAAGTTCAATTGTTCTTCTGGCTCGCAAATAATGCCCGGATTTGATACTTGTTGTAATTGAAGTTTGAATATTTTGAGCATTTATTAAGAATTGAATCAAAGAGTCAGGAAAGTCCCCGATCTGACCGAATAAGACTTTTTTAAGTTCATCTTCATTAGATGCTATTTTACGATAAATTTTTGGAATATTTTGAATTATATTCGGTTCAATATAAATTTTCCCTTGTCGTTCTAACTCATGAATTAATTTCTCTTTTCTATACGAAATTTTTCTTTTTCTCATAGAGTTTTCACTCATTTCCTCCTCAAAACCGCCACGTAATTACCGCTGTCCTGTCTTAATCCCGGTTCGGGATCGCCCCAGTGATGAAGGGCGAGTAGCTCGAAAATACCACTCATTTCCACCAGCGCCTTCAGATGTTGGGTGGTTATGAAACAGGTTGAGGAGTGGTGCGTCAATTTGACCTTGCCGCCGGGATATTTCACCGTGCAGTAATAACTAAAAGGCGTCTCCCATGTGTCAATCCTGGTGCGCAGTGTGAGTATTCTCATGGAAACCTTTGCAAAATCAAGGTCAAAGTCATGGGTCTGCGATACAATTTCATCTCTTACGATATCAGGAGGCGCCGGGGAGCCACAATCTATAATATATAATCCGCCTCTCCTGATGTAATACCCCACCGATTTGAGCTGGCTTATCAGCGCGCTGTTGTCGGTTCTGTTCTGGTGAGGAACGGGGAATGTCGATGCCAGGAGGATTGCCCCGTCGGGAGACGAGCCTGGAATGCTGAACCTGAATACATCTCGTTTGTAAATTCGCAGGTCAAGGTTCTGTGTCTCCGCTCTTGCATTGGCGGCGTCAACCATTCCTTTCGAAGCGTCAACCCCCACAACGCTGACTCCCTGACTGGAAAATATTGACCCGTGGGGGCATATTCCACAACAAGCTTCCAATATGTATTCCATGGGGAAATCGGCGTATTTGTCCCATAATTTGCGGCAGAAATCCACCTCGTGCCATGGCCTGTTGTCAAAACCGGGGTGATTCAGCCTTTCAATACCATACCATATTTCCGGAACATCAAAAATAGATCTGGGCTCATCTTGTTTGATCCATTCGTCGGGGACATTTTTGGGATCTATTGTATAATATTGGGTACCGTCTTTGTTTTTAAAATCCCAATGAGATAGAAATGCAATGGATTTTTCTGTAGGTTTATTTATCCTTGTGTCCCAATTCATTCTGGACAAATCCGGTCTCTTCATTTTTTCCTCCGGGCGAATGTATTTCCTGTCTTATATTGATTTCCCCGGAGATTGCCGTTTTTCCTATCTGCTTATTTCCAACATCCTGAGATTTTCCATCGGGAAATGTTTTTTATTTGATGTAATAAGGACTGCTTTATTTTTTATCGCCACTGAGGCGATGAGAGAATCAGTAACACTCAGAGTTATTCCCTTTTTTCGATAATGATAAATTATTTCTCCCGCAAGTTGTGAAGTATCAAAATTAATTTCAAAGTATTCCATCAAGTTTAAAAAAGTCCCGGTTAATTTCTTTTCCTTTTTACGACAACCTGCATAGGTCTCAGCGATAGTTATTGCACAGGCACATATCATATCGCCGTTTTTAAGTAAGTTTGCTATAATATCTGTAATGTCAGGCTTACCTTTTAGAAAGTCAATGATTTGATTTGTATCAATAAGATATTTTCCCATTCTTATTTTCCTTCTATCTATTAATCTCTTTTACGCAATTCATCGACAAATTTATCAATTTTAGCTGATGTATCAAACTCGGGGTAATCTTCGTCCGTCCAGGAGCCTGAAGCTTTGTCCAGAATCTTCAGCATCTCTTTCCTCTTTAATTCCTGTCTTATTAAATTCACAACAAAGGGACTGCGATTCCTGGGACCTGCAACTTCATCAAGTTTATTTAACAGGTTTTCGGGTAAAATAATATTTATTTTAGTTGAATTCTTTTTTTGCATAATAAATCCACCCTTAAGTCTATATAACAGTATATATGGTAGTATGTCTAATGTCAATATGATTTTTTCGATAGCAACAAGGTGGACTTCTTATCCTGTTTAATATATCATATTACCATGAACTTCAAGGTCGGCAGAATTTTGAATCACAGATACGAGGTGATGCGTGTCCTGGGCGAGGGCGCTACATCTTCCGTTTATCTTGTTCGGGATAAAAGAGATGTGGGGCGATTGTGGGCTTTGAAACAGTTGACGCATTCCACCACAGAGATTGAGCGGGAATCGCTTCTCCAGGAGGTGGAATTCCTCTCTACCCTGTCCCACGAAAACCTTGTTCGTCTTGTTGATTATTTTATCGAAGACGGCTGGGACTTCCTTGTGATGGACAGGATTACCGGACCCACCTTGCAGGAGATCATCGAGGAGGCAGAATATCCACTGACAGAAGAGGATGCTATCGATTATATGTTGCAGGTCTGTAGAGTTCTCATCTATCTCCATGAACAGGAGCCGCCTATTGTATATCGGGATTTGAAGCCCGGAAATGTTATGGTAACTGTATATGGACAGGTAAAGCTGATTGACCTGGGAATCGCCAGGCATTTCAATCCCATAAAGATAAAGGACACCACACCCCTGGGAACGCCGGGGTATTGCCCGCCGGAGCAGTATGGACGGAGTCAGACTACTCCATGCAGTGATATTTATTCATTTGGAGCGACATTTTATCATGCCCTGACATTACAGGACCCCGCTTCATTTAATTTTAAATTTCCAGGGACGACCGAGATAAATCCCGGAATAACGGAAAATTTATCGAAAATTATCAATAAATGCCTGAAATTGAAGCCCGAGGAAAGGTTCACCGCCTCGAATGAACTCTATGACCACCTTATGGCGCACAGGGAAGAATTTTCCAGATCAAGGGGAAACATCCATTTCAGGATAAGAAAATTCATGCGCAGGTATTGGAAAAATATTACACAATTGCTTTCAACGCCCATAACAATAAAGCTGGATTAGCAATTATTCACCGCAGAGAGCGCCAAGGACGCAGAGTGACGCCTTGTTAAGCCGCTGAAGCGGCTTGAGGAGAGTCGGTTTACAACAAGCCGCTTCAGCGGCTTAAAGCTTGAAGCTTTCTTTCAAGAAGGTTGCCCCTAAAAAATATAACTGGCATTTTGGGTCAAGTAATGTGTGTCGCAATTGGATGTCTGGACAATATTCGGCAATTGTGGATTATTTTCTCTTTTTTTGCGACGGTAATATCAAATGGTAATATCAAAAGGAAGGGACATTTTGAGGTTTGGTTAAAGGAAATATTATGAAAATAAGGCACTTGAAGAAAAATAGAGGGTTTTCCCTCCTGGAGGTAATAATCGCTCTTGCAATAGCTCTGCTGATGCTCACAGCGCTCCTGAGCCTGGAGATAAAGGCGTCGAGACTTGCCGCAGAGACAATTAAGGGATTTGACGCTCTTCCCACGGCAATTGAGGAGATCGAGGAGTTGACACTGAGGGAATTTGCAGGTCGATCTGAAAAAAAAGTAAATAATTATCTTGTTGTTACAAGTGCAAAGGAAATAACTAAAGAAATTGACATGGTAAGGCTTAGTGTGGAGGTTTATTCCAATGATGACCAACTCTGCTCCGAGTTGTCGTTGTACAAGTTTAAATTCTAATTACCGCCGATTCCGCGGGTTCACATTGTTTGAGGTTATACTAGTGATAGGATTAACTTTACTTGTGCTGACTATTGTTTTTACGTCTCTCTTTTATAGTGGACGCACCACAGCCAGGACAAGGGCGGGAATCGTCATGAAGAGTGATTTGATGATGCAGTTTCATCAGATTCGTTTCCAGTTACTCAACCTTTACAAACAGAAGAACGGGGAAACACTCATTGGCGTGGAGGGCACGAGAGCAAGAAAGGGTGAGGTTTATTTTCTCACCACCAGCCTGAAGCAAAGAAAGGGAGTCGGCGAGGTGGGATACAAGATTATTACGGATTATGACGGGACCGACTACCTTGCCTACACGGAGTTTCCGTATCCCCGGGAGAGAAGATTTGCCTTCAATAATTCGCAGGATAAATGGAAGCCTGTAAGCAGGCTTATCCAGGGTCTTACGGTGGAATACGAGTTGAACAGGCAATGGAAAAAGAGCTGGAAGTATGACGATGCACCCTCAAGGATAAAGGTTACTTTCTGGTACAGTCAGGATGAGAATGACAAGACACTGACGCCGTTCTCGTTTATTGTAGTGCCTGGAATCAAGTCGATTTTTTGATAAGGAAGGCAGGAGTTTTTATTTCTAAGGAAATGAGGAAATAAGGAAAAAGACAACTGCGAAGGGACTCCGGTATCTGGCATCCACAAAATAGTATTTGCAGTGAATAGATACTCTGGATTAAAAGATTCTTTCCACATCAATTACATAAGGAGAAGACAATTCTTGAAAAAATCAAGCTCCACAATAATGATATCAGGCTACTATGGTTTTGGAAACGCCGGGGATGACGCTATCCTTGCGGCGATAGTCCAGCAGATTAAAAGCAATATTCCCTCTGCAAGGATTATTGTTCTATCGGAATCTCCAGAGAATACCTCCCGTGAATATGATGTGGAATCCCACAACAGGAAGGATTTCAGGGGGATATTTGGGTTGATGGGTAATACCGATCTTCTTTTAAGCGGCGGAGGGGGACTTGTCCAGGATGCAACGGGATTTTCCACTGTTGTATATTATTTAAGTCTATGTGCTATGGCGAAGCTGAGGGGCAAAAAGGTAATGTTATATGCGCAGGGTCTCGGTCCGCTTCATGAAAACAAGAGCAAGTTCGCGGCAAAGCTTATTATGAACAGCGCGGATTTGATTGCATATCGAGACGAGAAATCCAGGATTTTATCGGAAGAGATTGGTATAAAGAAACCCCCTGTGTATGTTACCGCCGATCCTGTCTTTGCATTGAAGCCGCCGGGAGATGATGTCCTGGATCCCATTGCGATGGAAAATGAAATAACAAGAGAAAAATTCAACCTGGGCATCTCGGTGAGACCCTGGGATACAAATAAAGAATATCCTGAGATAGTGGCAGGGATTGCCGATTCGTTCGTGACGGAGAAAAACGCGGATGTTTTTTTATTTCCATTCCAGGAATCCCAGGATATGGAAGTATGTCGCGCCGTTGTGGAAAAGATGGAGAAACCCGCGAAGATTATCCCCCGCAAATATTCAATTCCCGTATTGATGGGACTCATCGGCAGGATGAATATGCTTGTCGGAATGAGACTTCATTCACTCATTTTCTCAGTTGTTCAGAATGTGCCTGTGGTGGGAATCTCGTATGACCCGAAAGTTTCTACATTGATGGAGATGATTGACCTGCCGTATGTGAATGTTGATAATATAAAGAGGCAAGAACTATTTGACATTGCCCAAAAGGTATATCAATCCAGGGACGCGATAAAGAGCGACCTGCCCGGCAGAATATCTCCCTTGAAAGAGAAAGCGGAAGAGAACATCAGGCATCTGAAATCTCTATTATAAAATATTTATAACCACAACAAGCATCTCGCCGGATCGGAATTTAATCGTTCCCGGTGATTCCACGAGAACATTGCTCAATCCCCTTGATGAATTCATATATAGGTCTTCATCATGAAGAGGATATTTGAATCCATCCAGTGTTACTCCGTTGACTGTGGGAGTGAGTGGGACAAGAGAAATTGTCGTGCCTTCCGGAAAATCCATCTCCTGACTTTTTTTACAGAGAAAAACCTCTTCGCCTGCTGCTATAATCCTGATCCCAATATCTTTATATTTAAGGAGAAGGAAAATATTGAACAGGGAGTGGTCAATCCGCTTCCCCAGGGCGCCGACAATAATGATTTCCTGCGGTTTCATCCCGACCGCTTCGTCGATAGCGATCTCAAGGTCGCTTTCATTCTTCTGCGGTGGGAAACTTTTTATGGGAATGCCGCTTTCCTTGAAATCAAATAAAATTTCCTCTGATATCGAATCCAGATCACCGATTATCAAATCAGGCTCGACACCGATTTTCAGGGCGTTTTGAAGCCCGCCGTTTACAGCAATTACAAATTCGTCTCCGCTGAAATGCGAAAGGATATAACCATTTTTTTCAATATCCCCACCTGCGATAATAATTATCCGCCGCTTATTCATCAATCTGTTCCATCATTCCCGTAAGCTTGTCTTCAAGGCTTTGTATGTTTACATCGGAAGATTCTCCCTCATATCCTGTTTCCTCGAAATCCATCGACTCTTTATCAACCTCGAATTCATCTTCCATGCTGCGAAGTTGAAATTTCTGCTTTTCCTTTTCCTTTTCTTCTTTATTTTCTTCTATATCCTCATCTTCGTATTCGTATTCATATTCCTCGTCAAATTCCTCATCTTCTTCTTCAACAGACGGAGGCATGAAAGAGAAATCCTCGGTTTGATCAATGAGGGATGTTTTTTGCTGTGTTCCCAGTGCTTTAATCACCCCGACTCCTGCAAAGCCTTCTTCACTCTGTACAACGATTGGATATTCCTCTTCCTTCTCGGCAATATCGAGCATCTCATCCTCTGTCATATCAAGTACTTTGATTATATATTTCTTCGCCTCGTCGAGGCCGCTTACGGTTTTAATGAGATATTTCCTGTCTGCCGTTTCCGTGAAATTGTTCATATTTGTGAGGACTTCATCCAGGATTTCCGCCGCTATTCCAATTTCATCGGGAATGTCAAGCGGGGTCATTGTCATCAACTCGGAATCACCGGTCTCAATGGTGAGTGATTCAAGCCTGTTTAGTCCTTCCTGCATGACGGCGGTGGCCGCCGACAGATCAAGTTGTCCCTTCTCCAGCTCATCGAAGGAACCTGCTCTGAAGAAGCTGTCACGGGCAATGTGGAGGCCCTTGTTTATCTGGTTCTGTGTCTCCTCAAACTCTCCCATAAAACGCTGGAAAGATTCGAAATCTTCATCAGAAAGCTCACCCCTGGTTTCTTCCTGAGTTTTTTTAAGCTCCTTTACATTCTCCTTGAGTTTCAACATGGTGCGATCCATTATCAACTGGACGGAATCCATTATGCCTTTGAAAACTCCACCAAGATATTCCTGTGTGTGAGGAACCTCTTTATTCATTATCTTTGTTGCAATTTTGGTAAGATTTCTTACAGGCTCCTCAAAATCAATATCCTCCTCAAGGCTCTCGTTGCATACCTTGCAAACTTCCGCCATGTCCGGGTTTTCCGTTTCACAATAGGGACAAATCACCGCCATTTTTAACACCTCTCATAATAAGAATATTCATATCAAGATTAAATTTAATTTGGACATGATAGACAGAAATACCTTCTTGGCTTGAGGGATAAAGGAAAAGAGAAAAGGGAAAAGGGATAAATGGATAGGGTGCACATGTTTTTTGTCAAAGTAGGAATCTTGGCATGAAATAAGCAACCTTC
>JAIORV010000022.1 GCA_021107945.1 Vulcanimicrobiota bacterium
ACCATGCAAAACAGATAAAATATTTTCATGACATTTTATTGTCATGGGAGTATAGCACCCAATTGAAATTGGGTGTTGTCCTAACCCGACGGCAAATTCCTGGAGCTTTGTCCTCCCACGATTTATCGATGCAAGAAGTGCGTTAATACAGGAAGTTAAGACAACACCACGATTTATCAGTGCAAGAATGGCTTTAATATCGGAATTTCGAACAACACCATAATTTATCAGCGCAAAAAGTGCGGTAGATCGGAAGTTAGAACAACACCGACTTATCAGTGCAAGAATGGCTTTAATATCGGAAGTTAAGACAGCACCATAATTTATTATGGTGGAAAGAAGGGCATAACCACCCCTCTTCGCTTGATTTAACCACTTCAGTGGTTTACAGAACAGGAGCAGACAAATGGCAATACATTCTCATGTAAAGATCTGGATTCATTTGATATGGGGGACTTTCCACCATGAGCGGATTTTATTCAAGGAACTGAGAATCAAACTTTTTGAACATCTTGTATCCCGGGCCGAAGAAATGAGAGTTTCATTAGAAAAATTAAACGTCCAGCCGGAGCATATTCACTGTCTGTTCTCTTTGCCTTCAGATAGACCGCTTGCAAACATTGTTAAAACACTGAAAGGTGAATCATCCCATTGGATTAACGAGAGTGGATTTCTTGAAGGGAAATTCCGCTGGCAAAGAGGATTCGGAGCATTTTCCATAAGTATGTCCCGGTTGGATACTGTTAAACAATACATTCACAACCAGGAAGAACATCATAAGAGGAAGTCATTTTTGGAAGAATATAAGGAATGGGCACAGAGATATGGGGTGTGGGACGATTCACGGGAAACTGTTAAAACAGTTGAAACATGAGTCTCCGGCATTGTCCTTCCACCCAATTAAAATTGGGTGTTGTCCTAAACCAACGCAAAATCGACGCCACGGACAGACAAATAGACAAGCTTTTATATGAGTTGTATGGATTGACTGAGATTGAGATTGTGGAGGTAAATATGCGCTGATATATAAAAGAAATGCTGAAAGAACTTTATATACATCCCTCGCATTTCCTTATCCCATTTCCATCTTCCATCTTCCCATTCCCATCTTCCCGCTTCTCATTTCCCGCCTCCCGCCTCCCGCCTCCCGCCTCTCACCTAGAGCGATACCATTCCCACCGAGTTTACGTTTACCTTTGGTGCGATTTCGTTCCATGATAGTACTACGAGGTTGGGGAATGAGCGTTCTGTTAGCTTTTTGAATGCGGGGCGGATTTGGGGTGCTACAAGGATGATGGGTTGGAGTCCCTGCTCCTGTAGGGTGTTTATCTGGTCTCCGACTTTTGTCAGGATCTCCTGTCCCAGGTTTGGATCCAGGGCCAGGAATGATCCTACTTCGCTTCTCTGTATGGACCCGGCGATTAATTGTTCTACCTGGGGATCCAGCGTGATGACATTGATTATTCCCTCATTATTCATATAATCCTTACAAATAACTCTCGAGAGGGCGACCCTGACGCATTCCGTGAGAATTTCCACGTCCTTTGTTATATGAACGTTGTCGGCTACCGTCTCAAGAATTGAAACGAAGTCGCGAACAGAGACACGCTCCCTTACGAGGTTTTGCAGGATTTTCTGTACCTCTCCCAGGCTCATCGCATCCGGGATAAGCTCCTTAACAACGGCGGGGTGAGTCTTTTTGATTGTATCAATAAGAGCCTGCACTTCCTGCCTTCCCAGGAGATCCGAGGAGTTTGACCTGATTACCTCCGTGAGCTGGGTTGCGATAACACTGACCGGGTCGAAGATCATACATCCCAGTCGCTCGGCGTCACCTCGTTGTTCCGGTGAGATCCAGACTCCCGGCAGTCCGTATGTGGGATCCACGGTTTTTGTTCCTCTGAGATTCCTGAGCTTGTCCTCGGGACCTATTGCCAGGAACTGGTTGACCATGACTTCTCCGGTGGCCATTTCAATCTCTTTTATCTTGATGAGGTATGCGTTGGGTTTCAACTGCAGGTTGTCTTTAAACCTGACTCCAGGCACGACGATACCCATTTCAAGGGCTATGTGCCGTCTGATGGATGTAACTCTCTCAAGAAGCTTCGCTCCCTGGTTGGGGTCAACAAGCGAGAGCAATCCTCTTCCCACTTCCAGGGATATGGGATCGACCTGCATGAGTTGAACGACGCTCTCGGGTTTCTTCTTGGCTTCCTTCTTTGTCTCTTCCTGGACAACCTCCTGTTGAAATTCCACTTCCTGCGACTGTTTTTCTATTATATTTGCAATGACGAAAAAGCCTATTGCAAGTATAATAAACGGGAACCAGGGCAATGCAAAGAGTCCGGTAATTCCCAGTATCGCCAGGAGAGCCATGAACCCTGCCGCAAGTTTCAACGCACCGGGCTGTGCAGTAACCTGGGTTACGACATCTTTTCCAAGGTCAGCCTCGGAAGCGGCGCGGGATACGACAATACCCATTGCAGTGGAGATAAGGAACGCCGGAAGTGTGGCTGCGAGTCCGTCTCCCACTGACAGGATTGCATAGGTATTAAGAATATCCCCGATACCGTCAAATTCTCCCCGACGCATAACGGCACCAATAAGAATACCCGCCAGGATGTTGATAACCATAATAACAATCGAGGCGATCGAGTCCCCCTTTACGAACTTACCTGCACCGTCCATCGCTCCATAGAAGTCGGCTGTTTTTTCGATTTCCTTACGTCTCGTTTTCGCTCCGTCAGCGTCAAGAAGTCCTGCATGCAAATCGGCGTCAATTGCCATCTGTTTACCGGGCATTGCATCCAATGTGAAACGAGCCGCCACCTGTGCAATACGCTCTGCACCTGCGGTAATAACCAGGAGTTGAATTACAATGAGGATGAGAAATATAACGAGACCCACGATGAGATTACCACCCACGACAACCTCTCCAAAAGCCGGTATAACCTCTCCCGCTCCTATGGGTTCTCCTTTGACGTTTTTGATATGTCCATGCAGAAGAATCATTCGGGTGGTTGAGACGTTAATAGCCAATCGAAATAGTGTCGTGATGAGAAGCAATGTGGGGAATACAGCGAATTCAAGCGGGTTTTTAATATATATAGATATGAGCATTATGACAATTGCCGAGGCGATATTCAGACTGATGAGTATATCCAGTATTCCTGAGGGGAGCGGGATGATAATCATCATAATAATGAAAATAACACCAACGGCAATGGCAACTTCACTAATCTTAAAGAAATTTTTGAAGGGACTTTCACCTTCAGTGAACATCTATTGTACCACCTCAATCAGGCTCAATTATTGGCAAAAGATCGGGATCTTCCGGCGAGAAATCTCTTTTTCTTCATGAGATCCCGTTTTCTCTTTAATCTGAATATATAAGCAAGAACTTCCGCGGTTGCCTTGTACATATCAAGGGGAATGGCGGATCCTATCTCACATGCCGAGAAAAGCGCCCTTGCAAGCTCGACATTCTCCAAAATAGGAATATCGTTTTCCTCTGCAACGAGTTTGATCTGTATTGCCATCAGTCTTTTGCCCTTTGCAACGACAACGGGAGCCTGATCCTGGCCTGGACGATAGCGAATCGCCACGGCAAGATGAGTTGGGTTTGTCACAACCGCCTGGGCGTTGGGAACATCTTCCATCATCCTTGCCTGAGCATTCTGGCGCATTAATTGTTTTATTTTTCCCTTTACCTGCGGGTTTCCCTCTGTATCTTTATATTCATCTTTCAATTCCTTGATCGACATTTTCATCTGTTTCATAAATTGCTTGTACTGGAAAATATAGTCAAGAATAGAGAGCGCCGCCATCACGCCGAGAATATAACTCACAACTTTTACGGCCATACCCCTTACAAAGTCAACCGTAGTGGGAATTGTCCAGGTACATGCCCATTTTAACGTCATTATACGGTTGCCGACCACCTTCACGCATGTATATGTAACAGCAAACAGTTTTGCCAACTGTTTAAAAAGCTCCATAAGAGACTTTATCGAGAAAATACGCTTGAAGCCCTGTATCGGGTTAAGTTTACTCAACTTGGGCTTCATCGTTTCAAATGTAAAAATAAATTTAATTTGTACCATATTGGCAAAAATTGCTACGACAAACGCCGCCGCTAAAAGCGGTCCGAGAATTTTAAAGTAAGCGAAAATCACCTGGAGTCCGTCAAGAAACATATTCCGCCCTGGCAAATCCAGGGTTGGAGTTATAAGGTTGAATGACCATCTCATAAAGTTGGAGAGAACTTTGAGAATCCACCCGCGAAGACAATATACCATTCCCACCGTTGTAAATAGCAGCATGGTTTGAATAATATCCTGGCTTTTAAAAACCTGTCCTTTTTTTCTTCCTTCTTGTAACTTATGATCAGTCGGTTCTTCAGTTTTGTCAGAATCTTCTGCCATTTACCTCACCTCCAACCGGAATTCTAACCGGCTTCAAATTTTATTAAACAATACAAACCCAGCTACTGTGGTACCAGTAATTCAAGCACCTCAATCAGTTTATCATGGAATTCTTCAAATACCCTGACATACACATGATACATCATCGGGATACTCGCAATAAGAAGCGTGAGTCCCACCATGATGTTGAGTGGAAAACTTAACATGAAAACATTCATCTGTGGCGCCACTCTTGCCATGATTCCCAATGCTATTTGAACCATGAAAAGCGCGCCCAGGGCGGGTAATGCAATCTGGGCTCCGATATAGAAAATTCGCCCGGTCATGTGGATAAGTTCCATTATTAGTGTACCGGAAAAACGAGTGCCAGTCAAGGGGATTATATCAAAGCTCCTGGCTGTTGCCTTGAACAAAATATGGTGTCCGTCGATCACCAGGTAAAGAATCATGGCAACGTAAAATTGTAATCGACGAATAAGGTTAATAGTCCCCTTGGATGAAGGATCGGACGCCGCGGCGGACGAGAGACCCATCTGCATGTCAAGCAATTCTCCGCCAAATTGAGCCGCCGCCATACAGAGAAATGCTACATAACCTATAACGAGCCCTATTGTAATCTGGGAAAGCAACAATAAAAGAAAAACAATGGGACCGCCCGGCAATTCCTTTGGAATAGGCACATTGGGGAATATCACGATTGCCATACTGACGGACAACCCCACAAGTACCTTATTATTAATATGGTTACTTCCAAAGATCGGCGCCTGGACGAAAAACCCGATTATTCGAGCTAGTACCAGCATAAAACATGCAAAATATAGATATGCTTGCTCCATTATAACTCCATTCCTTTATCTGGGACTCAGATTGGGAATGTTGGTAATTATTGATATGGCATAATTCGCAATCATGCTGGCCATCCATGTGCCACAGACCGCAATAGACACGAATGCAGCAACTATCTTTGGAACAAATGACAGGGTCTGCTCCTGAACCTGGGTTGTGGCCTGTAATATACTGACACAAAGACCCACCGTTAGAACCGAGATGAGAATTGGCGCGGCCAACGTCAGAATAAGGTACAAACACTGAGATGTTACCGATAAAACATAACTTTCATCCAAATCGGATCACTCCGTTCTTTTAGAGGTCTGAAAACCTCCGTTACTCTTGAGCTTAAATAAATCCTGGAAGTCCGGAAACTTCCGCAACCTTTTCAGATAGTCCTTCTATGGAGGGCTGAAGCTCTTTACGAGGTTTTCAACTATCAAACCCCAGCCGTCTATCATCACAAAAAGAAGTAGTTTAAATGGCATAGAAATCTGCATAGGAGACAGCATGAACATACCCATGGACATGAGCACCGAGGCCA
Source organism: Vulcanimicrobiota bacterium (assembly GCA_021107945.1). Lineage (GTDB taxonomy): Bacteria > Vulcanimicrobiota > JAJTBE01 > JAJTBE01 > JAJTBE01 > JAIORV01. Next base: position 5,797 of record JAIORV010000022.1, read on the forward strand.
CTACCATATCAATCACAAGGAAGGGCAGGTATATCACGAATCCTATCTGAAATGCCGTCTTTATTTCACTAATAATATATGCGGGAAGCAGGACATAAAGAGGAACCTCTTTCCTGTTCTTATATTGATTTGGGGATTTCCTGGCAAGTTTCACGAAAAGTTTGAGATCCTTGTCCCTGGTTTGACGTAAAAGAAAATTTCGAATGGGTATAGTGGCTCTTTTTGAAAACTCATTCATTTTAATCTTTTTCTTCATCAGGGGAACAAGAGCATTCTTGTGAATTTCTTCTCCCACGGGCATCATTATATAGAAAGTTATAAAAAGAGCCAGACCCATCAAAACCTGCGTGGGAGGAACTTGCTGAGTTCCCAGAGCCGTTCTTACAAAAGAAAGTACAATCGTCACTCTGATAAAAGATGTCGCCATTATAAGAATATACGGGGCAAGCGATAGAATGGTCAGCGCGAATATAATTTGTAACAGAACTGAAAGCTCTTCGCCCTCCTCGACATCCTTTGTCCCGAGCTTTATATCAGGTAATTTGATAGTAGGGGCCGAATTTTGGGCAAAGCAGGGACGTACAAGAACAAACGACAATATCCCCACAAGCAATATGGAAACAACTATCAATACAATTTTCAATTTTCCAAAACCATTAGGTTTTTTATTCATCGGGGTTTAATCACCTTTAACCGGTTATATGGCACTTCATTGCCGGAAGAATAAGTAATTTTACTTACCACTCTGAAATCGTCGGAGAAAAACATCAGTCAAATAATTTACGGCGGAAGGCTTTGATTCCTGTGCTTCCCTCTTCTCCTCGCCCGTCTTCTCATTAAACTCTTCTACAGTCTCGGTGTCCAACTCACATAAAACATTCATTTCGTTTTCAGTTATTCCCACCAGGACAGTCTTGCCGGGAACTTCGATAATACAAACCTGCTTATTTGTCCCGAGAGTCTGTTTCTCCAGTATCTTGATCATCGCTTTTTTATTTCCAAAAGCGCTCCCGCCGCCCATAAATTTCCCGAAGAAACGCAGGAAAAAATAAACAACAACACAAATGGCAATAAGTGAAAAGGCAACCCTTGTCAGATATGCCAGATTCAACTCACGACCTTTGATTTCACCTTTTCCCTTCTCTTCCTCTTTTGTCATCCAGGAGCCCTTATCGGCATCCTGATTATTAACAGAAGCGGCAGGAGTTACCTTGTTTTCCTTAATTTCTTCCCCGGAATCCTGATCCTTTTTTTTAACATCCTGATTAACAGGCATACCTGACGGGGTGGATGTTGCCGATACTTCCTTGCTTACGGTATCTTCCTTGAGCTTTGTTATATCAAGCTTTTTCTCATCGGCACCCGCCAATCCACTCATCGGGACTGACAACAAAAACAAGATTAACAATAACATTGTCAATGTCCCTAATTTGTATTTCCTTTTTTTTGAAAAAAATCTCAAAATATCATCACCAGATCCGGTATGAAAATTACTTGCCCGGAATTTCTGTCACCCGGACACCAAAATTGCCGTCAATCTCAACGACTTCTCCTCGTGCAATCAGCTTGTTATTAACGAGAATATCCACCGGCTCACCTGTTTCTTTATCGAGTTCGATGACAGAACCCACACCCAGGCGAAGTATATCCTTTACTATCATTTTTGTTCTTCCCAACTCGGCATGGACATGCAGAGGAACATCCTTCAAAAGGTCAATACTGCTGGGAGATATAGGAGGCCCGTCCATTTCATCAGGCTCGATAGGACTGAATTGAACTCCCCTGACCGTAGGATGACCGTCATAATCATTACTGTTCATATAGCTCTTCATCTCCTTCTTGTAGAACCTTTGTTATCTGGACCGACATCTTTCTGTCCCTCACGCCGGGGCGTCCCAGGAATTTAACGCGGTTGTTTACTTTTACTTTCAAGGGCTCGGTAATTTCCTGATCGAGCTTTATGAAATCTCCCACTTCCAGGACTGCCAACTCACCGAATGGCAATTCAGTGTAGCCTAACTCGACCGATAACGGCACCTTGGCGGTATCCAGGTTCTTGGCGAATAATGGTGCTACCGAGGGAGATACCTGCGAGGGAGCGGTGCGGGTTAGCATAAATTCCTCGAAATTCGATTTGGGCAGTATTGAATTGAGATAATCAAATGGGATTATCACATATATCGGACCGGATGCCTGGGCAACCTGAACAGTGAAAGTGACACATACCATCGTATCACTGGGCTTCACTATATGAACAGTCTGGGGATTAAATTGCATCTCAAGATACTGAGGCTTGCATTCCCGTATGTCAGTCCAGGCTTCCTGGTAGCTCTCCATCAGGCGGACTACCACTCTTTCCAATACCGCAATTTCAATCTCGGTGAAATAACGAATTTCTTCCAGAGCCTGACCTGCGCCTCCAAGACAGCGGTCAATAAGAGCGAAGCTTAAAGGGAAGTCGATAACCATCAAGCCTTTTGTTTCCGGGTCCATTCTCATTATTAATAATGCAATCGGCTCATAAAGACTCTGGACAAAAGTTGAATATAGCCTCAATTTCGCATTATCGTAAGTGATGTTGACGCGGGTCTGTAAGAGAGGCGCCATCTTAGTTGTAATATTCTCGGCAAACTGGGTAAAAATCCGTTCCAGAAATTTCTTCTGATCGGCGGAAAATTTTGCAGTCTGGCCCCACTGGTAGGGAACCGCCTTCTTTCGAAGGGCATCCTCTTTGGGATCTACCCGGGGCGGATGTTTAATTTGTTGTCTTCTTAATTGAGGCAGTGGAGGTTTTCTTGTCGGAGAAAGATGAGCTGGAGCCTGGACTCTTTTCTTGGCAGGCTTTGCAGTTACTTCCTCCTGTCGCTCCTGAGGCGGTTGACGATGAGCGGGAATCCGGGCTTTTTTCTTGGCAGGCTTTGCAGCCATTTCCTCCTGTTGCTCTATAGGCGGTTGACGGTGGGCTGGAGGTGCAGGCTGTTTTCTCTGCCTTGAGATCCTCTTTGCGCCGGTTCCGGGCTTTCCCCTTACCGAACTGCTCCTGCCGGGCCTGAGCCTGGCGCTTTCCGACGAAGTCTGTGAAGCTCTGGCAGGCCTGCTGGATGTGGACTTCGGAACTTTGATCTCGACATTATTAACAGATCTAACAGGTGAAGACTTCGGATCCCCGACCTCGACATTCTTAACGGGTCTGCCACCCGCCGCAGGCTTTATGGCATATTCTTCATCCTCGCTCTGCTTGGACGTAAACAGCCTCTTTTGAGATACTGTATTCCTTTTTCCCTCAAAAGGCTTTTTTGGCTTAAATAAGCCTTTCGGACTTATTACTGCAGACTCATCCTGTCCCGTTCCCTTTCTCTTGCCAACAGACTTGAGAGGGCGTCGGGAACCCTTTTTTTTGGAATCCAATTATGAACCTCCATTCGGAGAAGAGAAATTTCTTATTCGTAACTGATTATTCAACTTTTTAGAAGATATTCCTCTCCATTTAATTTTGAAGGTAAATAAGGATTCAATTTTATTAATTAATTAACCTAAAATGCCAGTTATATTTCTTTGTGGGAACCTTCTTGAAAGAAAGCTCTCAGCTTTAAGCCGCTGAAGCGGCTTAAAGTAAATCTATCTCCCCTTAAGCCGCTTCAGCGGCTTAACAATGAGGAAACTCGCATCGCAATCAGGGGGCGTAGATGAAACACTTTTTCAAATAAGATTTCGCCCCAGGCAAATAGCATGTTGAGTTAATTAATAATTCCTGTAACACTTACAAGGGACGGGTCGGAAAAGCCTCCGACCCGCCATTATTTGCATTTAAAATTCACTTTTTTCGCTCTGATGTTTCACAAACTATCGGATAAGACTGATAGCCTGCTGGCGGAGTTTGTCCATAGCCTTGAAAGCGGCGAAGTTTGCCTCGTAATTCTGTTTGGCCATACCGATTGCGGCGGCTTCACGGGCAAAATCCACATTGGACATTTCCAGCGAGCCCGGTTCGATACTACCCAGCGACCCCTGTCCCGCCGTGCCTACAACTGCATTTCCCGAATCATCCGTCGGGATAAAAGTGGTATTTCCGCTCTTTTTCAATCCTGATGGATTTGCAAACGAGCCGATAGCCACCTGATAAAGGGGAACAGTTCTTTCCACAACTTTACCGGTAAGAGGGTTGGTGGTTTTCTGAGCACCATATAATTTACCGGATCTGTCAAAATGGAAGCTTGAATATTTCCCGCCATAAAGTTTGGATTTCGGATCATATGCAAGGTTGATGGGCTGTTGCTCGGAGCTGATATTACCCTGATTATCAAGCTGATAGCCCATAGCTTTTAATCCCTCGGGATTCACCATAAATCCGTCCTTGCCAATCGAAAAACGTCCGTCACGGGTATAGTGGCTTCTGTTGCCGTCATTGACGACGAAGAAACCGTTTCCCTGCAAAGCAAGGTCTGTGGATTTTCCGGTCTTTGCTATAGGTCCCTGGGAGAAGTTGATAGTCTTCCTGGAAATCTTTGCCCCTTTGCCCCCAAAGCCTGTTACCATATCCTGGAAATTCGTCTGCTCCGACTTGTAGCCAGGGGTAAACTGGTTTTGTAGATTACTAAAGCGGGAGTTGAGCAATTGCTGGTTGTGCATGACCGAGTTGGCCTGGTAATTCATGTCAAACATGCTCTATCTGCCTCCTTATATTAACTTTCATTTCTATTTCCAACCTCTTATTGCATGTTTATTATATCATAACGTTTTTGCAACATTTTTAACGAATTGTTAACATAATGTTAAATAGTTCGACTCAATCAATTGATTCGACAAGTTTCACGTCGGTTCTGTCCACCTTAAGACCTTTTCTCCCGAATTCCTTTAAAAGCTCTCTCATGCCGTCCTTGAGGAGCTTCCTCACATCGCGGGATGTGGTCTCGAACCTTGTGACCATTCTTCCTTCCTCATAAGTGATCTTCATTTTTAAATTGCCCAGGTATTCCGGGTTCAATTTCATTGTAAGCTCGGTCTTTTTTCCGAGATTTTTTACTTCAAGATGATCAATAATCTGGTTAATCACTTCTTCCCGCTTTAGCTGGCGTGTCGATTTCTCGGCTTCTGCGGTTTGATCGTCTTTCATTACATGAGTAAGTTTCGTCATTGTATTCAATTGCTTATCAAGGGAGTCTCCACGCTGGATTCCCTGTTTTGTGGCGACTTTTTCCTTGCCCTTTTCCACCTGTATGGATTGATCTTTCTCCCGGTTGAAGCCTTTCTGTTTCTCGTCCGCGAGCTTGTCGAGGAAGGCTGTTATTTGAGAGCGGGTTTCGCATCTTGTGAGTTTTGCCATTTGATTGAAGGTAAGATTTGAAACTTTTAGTCCTCTGTCCATGAGGAGTTTTTTGAGCTCGTTGAATCCCGCATTAAGCTCGGGATTTTTCTCGAGACCCAGGGAGTTTTTCTCCGCAAGTGAAAGAGCATCGGGATTCTTATACATCAAGTTATAAAGGTAATTCAAAGTTGGATTCATCTTTGTAAGACGACTCCTGACGGATTTCTGAAGATTTCTCTGAAGCTCGTCGGTTTTTGCGTTTACTTCCGCTTTTTTCTGTGTGACCAGCTTATTGGAATCTTCACTCTTTTCTTTTTTACCTTCAATCAGTGCTTTTTCAGTCTTTCCCTTTTTCTTTTTTTTCGATTTATCCGTTTCTTCCTCGAAAAAACGGGAAAACAATCTTCCTTCATCCTCGGTGGCATCTCTTTTCTGTCCGCGACCCCTGGAAGGAGTCGCCTGTCGGGAATTTCTCATACCGACAAGGGACGCCAATGTATTGTTATCCATGTGGTTTCTCTCCTCTCGGCGCTGTTATTAAAAGTTTGTTTGCCGGTATTTCACCCTAGGATCCACCCATATTGCGATACATGCCCATGATATTCTTCACATAGTTTTGAGTCTCGGGATACGGGGGGATTCCTCCGTATTTCTGAACCGTACCGGGCCCGGCGTTGTAAGCTGCAAGCGCCTTTTCCTTGTTGCCGCCGAACCGGTCAAGTTGTTGCTTGATATACTTAACTCCACCCATTATATTTTCTCTGGGATCGTAGCCGTTTTTGACTCCCAGTGATTTGGCGGTACTCGGCATCAGTTGCATCATACCCATTGCGCCAACCCTTGAAGTGGCATTGGGTTGAAAACCTGATTCCTGTTGAATGATACACTTGACAAACTTGGAATCCACTCCAAATTTCTTTGACGCCTCGTTGATTATGCTATCATAATCTGAGGCTTTCATGGAAAGCGAGTTGTTTTTCACATTGGTTGGTGTCATACCGCTCCCCTTCAGGGGCTCATTCATTTTACTTGCCAGGATTTGATCAAAAGTAAGTCCTGAAATGGGAGTAGTGGCTTGCGTCATGCCTGTAGCCTGGGTACCACTCAATCCTTTAGCCGAGAATGGACTCTTGGGTTTCATGGATGAGGACCCAAACTTGGACTGAATTTCCTGCATCCTCATCTGAATGGCACTGATTCTGTTATGAAAAGACATCGCTATCCTCCTTTCCGGATTCAAATTTTAATAATATTTTGTTAATGCTCTTTAATTTATTTCATCATAGTCTTCATCGTACTCACCGTGGGCGATGGCTTCTTCCTTCCGTCGTTCTTCCATTTGCTTGCGAGCGAATTTTATAGTTGTAAGATCATCGATAAATTTTCGCTCTTTCTCGGCTTCCTCCGCAAGGAATTGCTCACGGTGCTTTTCTTTTAATTTTTCAAAAGTTTGACGCTCCTGGGCCGCTTTTAAAAGATTTTGCCTTTGCTCACGCTCCTCCACCTTGATTTGCTCGATCATGAGCTTCACATTGATAATATCACTATCCAGCTTTTTCAAATACTGGTTATAAATCTTCAATTTGATGATATCAAGTTCACCGGCTCTTTGCTTCTCTTTAAGCTCGAACCTGGTGACGTCCCTTTTATGCTCCAGGTTTACCAGGTACTGTTTCGCCTGTTCAAGGCGTTGCAGAATCTTGGCTAGTTTTTCCTTTTCCTTGTCCTCCAGATCCTGTTTATGATCCAGGATGCTTTGCATTCGAAATTTAAACGATTTTGGCATTCTTATAACCTATCATGTGAGAGGCGGGAAGTGAGATGAGGGAAACGAAATCCTGTTTCCATTCTCCCTAATCTGTTCTCCGTTCTCCATTATCCGTTCTCCGTTCTCCGTCCGACTACATCATCGGCGGGCCTCCCATAAATCCTCCCGGCTGTCCGTAGGTTTGCTGTTGTGGTTGTTCTTCCTGAGGCTCTTCTTCAACAGGCTCAGGCTCCCCGAACAAGGCAATAAGTCGGTTGATAACCTCCTCAAAGGGCGCTGGTTCAAATATGCCCTGTTTGAGAAAATCATTTACATCATCAATCTTATCAATCGCCCAGTCAACTTTTCTACTGGATCCTTTCTGGTATGCCCCGATATTAATCAGGTCTTCGTTTTTTTCATAAATCGATAAAACTTCCCTGAGCTTCCCTGCAGCCTCTTGATGTTCTTTTGTTGCGACTTCTGGAAAAAGCCGGCTTACCGAGGTTGGAATATTTATCGCCGGGTAATGGTTTCTTGCCGCTATCTTACGGGAAAGCTCGATATGACCGTCAAGAATACCACGAGTGGCGTCGGCGATAGGCTCGTTCATATCATCGCCCTCCACCAGCACGGTATAGATGCCGGTTATGGTTCCATGCTTTGATGTCCCCGATCTTTCCATAAGCTTCGGCAACAGGGCGAAGACCGAGGGAGTGTATCCTTTTGTCGCCGGAGGCTCTCCCACAGACAGTCCGACCTCTCTTTGCGCCATTGCAAACCGGGTTACCGAGTCCATCATCAGCATTACATCGTATCCCTTGTCACGAAAATATTCCGCCACAGCCGTTCCCACATATGCGCCCTTGAGACGCACGAGAGCGGGTTGATCCGATGTCGCAACAACTACGACCGATCTTTTCATTCCTTCCTCGCCAAGGTCCCTTTCAAGGAAATCGCGAAGCTCACGACCTCGCTCCCCGACAAGCGCAAGCACATTGACATCCGCCTGGGTATTTCGTGCTATCATAGAAAGTGTTGTCGATTTTCCTACACCGGAGCCTGCAAAGATACCGATACGCTGGCCTCTACCGAATGTCAACAGACCGTCAATCGCCCGCACACCTAGGGGAAGTACCCTGTTAATACGGGGACGTGTAATGGGGTTGGGAGGATCCCTGTATATCGGCACTTCATCCTCGGCATCAATGGGACCCAGACCGTCAATGGGCAGTCCCAGTCCTCCCAGCACACGACCGCGGAGAGCTTCTCCTACCTTTACCATCAGTGGCTTGCCGGTGGATTGAACCTCACAGCCGGGAGAGATGCCGCTCATTTCACCCAGTGGCATCAACAGAACCTTATTTCGTTTGAATCCAACCACCTCGGCTTTTGTGGGAACCGGATTTCCTTTTGAAAAAATATTACATATCTCACCCACTTTTACCGCGGGTCCCTCCGACTCGATAAGGAGACCGACCACCTGGGTCACCTTGCCGTGGGTTTTCACGGTATCGGTCAGGTGTATTGACTCGTAATATTGTTGAAATGTTATTATCGGTGGCGGTTTAATTTGAAAATCCATATAATAGTTTCAATTCTCCTGATTGTGAAAGTCTATTATCGGGGCGAGACGCCCCTCCTACAGATTCGGCTGGTTCTTATCGGGGCGAGACGCCCCTCCTACAGATCTGGCCTCTGACTATACTCCTCCCGTTTCAAGATTCTTGAAAGCGAGTTCTATAGTTGCCAGTTGTGTTGAAATCCGGGCGTCGGCGTTTCCGAGCTTGGTTTCTATGAGGCATCCTCCCTGCTCAACACGGGGATCGCTGGTTATCTCGAGTTCCTTGAGACCCTCGATAAGTCGTGCGAATATTTCCTTGTTTTCCCGGACATATTCCAGATCATCCGGGGAAACTTTAATCATCACTTCCTCACGGGCTTTTACCTTGACTATTGCACTCTTGATTATACTTATAACGGCTTCCTTGTTGACGACTAACTCCTCTGCGATTATCTTCTCAGCTATTGACATTGAGAGCTTCGCCAACTCGGGTTCGATGCTGTTTAAAATAGTTTCCCTTTCCCTGATAATTTGTGTCATGAGGTTTTTCGCTTGCCCCATATATTCCTTAAATTCTTCAAGACCGACCTTGTTACCGTCTTCTTTTCCCAGTTTAAAGCCTTCTCTGTGCGCTTCCGTCTTTGCCGTTTCTCCATATATTTTCGCCTGGTCGATGAGTTTTTTTGCTTCGACCTGAGCATGCTCAATTATTTTTTGGGCTTTTTCACGGCCTTTATGCTCAGCTTCCGCTATTATAGCCAGGGTATCGACAGACGGTTGAGGTTCGGATTCTTCCACCTGGAAATCCGCGTCTTCGGGAAGCTCCTCTTCTTTTTTTGGCTTTCCGGGCTTTGTGGGTATCATCACCACTTCCCTGATACCTTCTTCTGTACCTTTTGGCTCGAAAGTGGTGGGCTGGAATTCCTCTTCCAATGGCTTCGTTGGGGGGGCTTCGGGAAAATCACTTGCGTCCCCGAATATTTCATCCTCGTACGGCTTCTTTTCCTCGCGTGGTTTCTCTTCTTCCTCAGATTTGAGAATGGAAGTCCAGGCGGCCTTTAGAATCTTACCGCCCCTTTTTGATTTTTTGTCTCCTCCCCGGTATTTCGACGGCAGGGGTTTATCCGATAAAAATCTGGATGATAATTCACCCGACTTGGAAGTTGAAGGAGCATGTTTTTTGCCTTTTATTAAACCTCCTCGTTTTATGGGTGCTTCTCGATTTTCAGTTCCGGTCTGCCCGGAATTATCGTTATCGTCTTCCGGTTTTCGATATCTTGAACCCTTAATAATCGCCAATAATTGTCACCTTCAGTTCAGAAAAATGTCTATGCCATAAATTTAACTTTACCCAATGTGACCAGTCCTCTCAGGATATTCCTGATCTGTTGTTGCGCCGCTTTGATCTCTTCCCATGGCACCTGCCCGAGAGATTCACCCTCTTCCTTGAGAGCTTTTGCCATCTCGGGACTGAAAGCGTTGTAAACCCTATCTAATAGAACATTGTTCGCTCCCTTCAATGCAAGGACAAGATCCCTGATATCCGTGAGTCTTAATACTTGCTGAAGCGACTGGTCATCAATATTGTTAAGGTCTTCAAAATCGCAGAGTTTGTCTTTGATTTCACTGGCAAGATGGGGTTTCTTTTGAGTAAGTCCCTTCATGATCCCATCTTCTAAGCTCCGATCTGCCTGGCTGAGGATTTCGACGAGCATTTCTCTTCCCTCGCTCTGTCGATATTCACCTTCCATAACTGCAAAAAGTCGATTCTCAAGCACTCTTTCAACTTCCTGGATAATTTCCTTTGTCACTTTTCCCATTCCTGCCAGTCTTGTGGCGACTTCCGTCTGCATGGCAGGTGGGAGTTCTTCCAGGACCGCCGAGGCCTGGCCCGGCTGTAAATGATTCAGAACAAGAGCAATTGTCTGGGGATGCTCCTTTCTGATTATGGTAAGAAGTTGCTTGGGATCGACTTTTCTTAAAAACTCAAGGGGGCGCGAGCCTGTAGGCGCGGTTGATCTTGCAGTGCGGGGCTGCATGCCACTACCCATCAGTGGGTGGGTGGCGGAAACGCTTCCGCCTCCGGTTTCAATTCTGTCCGCAGGAGAACCCCTGAATATATCAACCGTGGAGGAGTGCATGAATTCCTCAATTACTTGTGCCCTTACTTCCGGTGAAATTTGCGGGAGCTTGGATATTTCCTGGCTTATCGCCTGCACTTCCTCTGGCCCGAATTCCCTGAATACCTGAGCCGAGACTTCCGGAGGCAGTGAAATCAACAGGATTGCGGCCTTCTGCTTGGTAGAAAGATTAACAGGAGAAGTAATCGCCGATCACCTACCTCGATATTAAGTTTTTTAATATTAAGTTTTTCAATTTGAAAAATATTGGTTCTTATTACTTGTCAGCCAGCCAGGTGCTCTTGAGTAACTCGGCTACCTTTGTGGGTTTCTCTTTCGCAAGCTTCTCCAACTGGTCGGTTGTGTTTACCTTTGTCGCTTCGGGAGCGGTTACCTTTCCTTCCTTGTCTGCAAGGAGATCGGAAATGTCGCTCACCGTGGCGCCGGGACCTGATGTGAGAATAAGTCTCTGTTTTTCCTTCTGAACGTTTTTCTGTTTCATATAGAACAGTGCGACCATCAGAATGAGTAATATAACAGGTATTCCCAGCAACATCAACATCCAGGGAGCCAGTTGGGTTGTTGAGCGTCCGGGACTGCCGGCAAATGAACCGGGAGATCCGGCAAAGGGATTGGCGCTCATTTCATCAGCCATCTGTGTCATCGTGAATGGGAAGGAGGATACTGAAACCGAGTCGCCTCTTGCGCCATTAAAGCTGATGGAATTCTTTACAAAGCTTTCAATCTTTGCGAGCTTCTTGGGATCCGTTACGCCGTTTACCATAACTCCACATGTGATCCTCTTTACCTTGTGGGATGTATCGACAACACGGGTTTTCGTCTTGTCAACTTTGAATCTCTTGGTAATTTTGAACTTGCCGTAATCCATCTTCTCTGAGCCGTCGGACATTGTCTCGACTCCGCCACCGCCTCCCTTTCCGGGATCGGTTTTGTACGACTCTTTTTCCGAAGACACTCCTGAGATAACTCTGCCTTCAACGCTTGCAGGCCCGCCGTGTTTCTCTTTCGTTGTTTCTCGCTGGGAGAAGTCCATGTCAACGCTTACCTGCACCTCGTAACGATCGGGACCAAGAATTTTACCGAGAGAACTTCTTACTTTCTTTGCAAACCTCTCCTCAACAGCAATCTTCTCTTTCATCTCGAGAGTGGCATACTCACCATTGTCCGATCCTCCGGCCATACCCTCGGTAGTGCCTGCCATATTGTTCAGGATCTTTCCGGTTGTATCAACGATCTTGATATTATCGGACTTCAATCCCTCGACAGCGAAAGCTACATAATTGAGGATACCTGCAATTTGACTCTTATTGAGCTTTGCGCCGGGTGTGAGTTTGAGCATGATTGCGGCTGTGGCATTAGATCCCTCGCCTCCACCCCAGTCGCCTCTGGACTTGGGTACTATCTTTACATAGGCGTCCGCTACACCGTCAATCTGGCGGATGGTTTCGATAATGTCCCCCGTCAGTTGAAGCAGTGCTTTTTGCTTTTTCTCTTCCCGGGTAGGTGGTGCTATACCACCATCCTCCTGTATGTTACTCGTTATTATGGGCCTGTTGGGAAGTCCAAGGGCGGCAAGTCTTAAACGCGACTGGTACTTGTACTTTGGGGCTACCAGCACATTTGTTCCACCCTCTGCAAGCTCGTGAGGAATCCCCCACTGTGAGAGCTTATTTGATATTGCCTGTACATCGCTGCTACTAATAGCGGTAGCATAAAGTGCAACCGGCTTCGCCGAAGCGGCGTACATATTTATCGCTATGGCTGCCACCACGAGTACCGCGGCTACTACCATAATAATGGTCTTCATCTTGGAATCAAGAGCATTCCACTTCTGGAGGATACCCCCCACACCACCGGGGCTTTTTGCAGGGGCCGCTCCCGTCCTCAGCGCGGATGCGCCTGTTCTTCTTCCAGTTTGCATCCCTGTCGCCATATCTTACACCTCTCTTTTTAAATTTCCAAAAAACTTATACAAAACCACTAAATCTGCATCTGGAACAATGTCGTACAGGCAGAGGACATCTTTGAGCAGATTGTTGTGGTAAGTTTCAACATTATTCCTGCCTTCTGACCGGCAATAGCCACATCATGAGGATTCTTGACCTCGCCGCGAAGCAGTTGTGTCGTCGTTCTTCCGGCTTCATTCAGGGCATCGTTTGCGCCTGATAGCTGGTTTTGCATTATATTCGCAAAAGTAAACTTTTTACCGGCATTTTCATCGGAATCTACCGGACCTGATTGTTTCGACAGAGACTGAATCGGACTTAGTTGTTGACTAATTCCCTGTATCGGTATAAAAGGTTGCATATTACATTTCCTCCTTTCAGGGCTTCATATCCTATAAAAAGCTACTTGCCGATAGTGCTTCCTTTTTGAGCCATTTGCTTTGCTGCATTGATTATCGTGGCATTTGCCTCATATGCTCTTGATGCCGCTATGAGACTTGTCATTTCCGTTATGATGTTAATATTGGGCATCTTTATATATCCTTTATATTTTCCTTCCGATTCAGCGCGGGGATTTGTGGGATCATAGACATATTTGAAGCTTTGCTCGGAATTATCCTCGACAACTCCGGCCACTTTAACTCCAGTTCCTACCGGTGTATTCGCCACATCTTCAGAATCAGAGAGGCCTACGGGAAGGAAAAATTTAGGTTGATCTTTCGGTGTAATCATAGCGAATTTTCTTCGATAAGGCTGTCCCGATACCTGATTCACGGTGTTTACATTGGCGATATTGCTTGCTATGATATCCATCTGAAAGCGATTGGCCGTCATTCCCGAAGCTGCAATATCCATCGATTTGAAAAAGTTACTCATCTATAAATACCTCCTCTTACTTTCCGGTATTGTCAATTACCATCTGGACAGCGCCCATAAATCCACCAAGTTTATCTGCGAGCATGTTGTAGTGAATCTGGTTTTTGGACAGATTTACCATTTCCTTGTTCATGTCAGCATTTTGCCCGGTGTTAAATACCTTCGCTCTTACATCCTCGGGCCTGTTGCCACCGATCCGGAAATCACCGTCCTCTTCATCGAGGCTGACGGCTCTCATCCCGCCAAGACCTTCACTGGCGTCTTTGTCATCCATTGCCTTCTTTAGCTCATCTTCAAAAGCTACTCCCTGTGACTGGAAACCGGGGGCACTGGCATTGGCAATGTTGTTTGCAATCACCTGTTGGCGCAGAGAGGCTGCATCCAGGGCGTTTTCAAGGTTTTTAAACATTCCAATAAGATCCACCTTATATCCCTCCTTCTTGCATATTTTTTATTTATCTATCGTAATTTTACCGGGGGAGTTGTTGTTTATGGAGTTGTTAATGTTGGTAGGCGGGCAGGATTTTTCCTGAACCCGCAGGGGGCGAGATACTCTCGCTTTCCGCTATAATTATGATACAAAAACATTATTGATATATTATTAGCAACATGTTAACTTATTGTTAACATTTTCGATCCAATTAGTAATATTGTTAACATTTTCTTAAAATAATTCTCATGATACCACCTCATTCTATAATGAAAAACGGCTTGATCAAGGGGTTTGAGTCATTAGTATCTCTCGTATTAAATTGTTAACAATACGTTAATTGATTGACCGGATTCGGGGTGATAACGCTCTTATCATGTAAAATTTCGCATTATAGAGAGTCACCCGGATAATTTAAATTGCCGTTTGAACGATTATTTTCCTCCTTCATTAACTTATATTAATATTCATTTTGCCAACATTGACAATATGGAAGGTTATTTATGGAATTCAAAGAAAGTCGAAGCAATTGAAATATAAATAAAATTTTATTACAATAATTTATAACAGGGCTTACGTAAATGTCATTCCTTCCTAAAAATCCGTTTGTGACGGCAAAGGATTCCTTGAACGAAGCATGAAACCTACAGGGCAAGCTCGAATGTAGTAAATTTAACAAGATAATCACGAAAGGATTGTTCCAGTTATAAAAACCATATGGACGAATTTTTTGAATTTTATAAGGAGAGAAATAAAGCCTTATAACTCAATTTTTGCCATTTTCATGTATGCAATCTTTTCATTTATTTATACATTCCCACTGATATTATATTTCAAAAAGTATGTAATTGGGGATCTTGAGGGCGATATGTGGAAGCATCTCTGGGGATTCTGGTGGGTTTATAAAAGAATTTTCGAGGACGGTGTACTTCCGCTTTTCACATCAATTTTGAATTACCCTTACGGAGGAAGTCTATTCTTTATAGATCCCCTGGGTGCAATTCTATCCCTTCCTGTCCAGGCATTCTTTCCCATTGGTGTGGCGTTTAATCTTCTTGTAATCCTGAACCTTATATTCGGCGCATTTTGTGGCTATCTTCTGACGAACTATTTTGTAAAAAATAAAGCCGCCGCGTTTTATTCAGGTGCGGCGTTTGCATTTACGGCCTACTTGCTGGCATATATTACAAGTGGCGTATCAGAAACATATAACATAGGATGGATCCCCCTGTTTTTATATTTTTACGCCAAGACGCTGAGGGAAAACAACGAGATATTTCCCATTATGGCCGGGATTTGTATGTTTATGGTGACATTCGGGTGTTTTTATTATGGAAGTTTTGCAACCATCTTTGGATTATTTCTATTTATCTATTTTGCTTATGATCAATTTCGAAAAATAGTCATCTCCGGGACAGGGAAAAAATTGCCTGAAATTCCATTTCTCAGGAGTCTCAAAAAAATCGCCGGTTCCGCCGGATCATCCCATGCTCCGACTCCGGCATCCGATCAAATTCATCGTAAAGTTGCAAGCGATACTCCGAGAAAAAAGCACAGAAGTATAATTCCAGGCTCAATTTATTCAGGTAGAAGCAGAACAGGCAAGAAAGTGCTTGGCTTCCGGGACTGGCTTCTCTGGATCTTGAGCTATGCGGCGATTGTAATTATGGTAATTGATCTAATTCTTATCGTTTTTTTACTGCCTGTCTATATGGCTTCTCCCGGCGGTGCAGGCGCAGGATTCTGGACTTTATCGATGCTTCTGTTCCTGATTTTCATTGCCTCGGCGGTATTTGTTATCTGGTATAATCGCCCTGCAACAAGAAGCTTGGTTTTTAAGATTCAGGGATATTTTTTCAGTGAAAATCCAAAATATGTCAAATACAAGATGTACCTGATATTTGGCATTTACGCCATTGCAATACTTGGTTTCATTCACTTATGGGCAGTAATCCGACAGGATACCCCCGATGTTGTATTCAGAGTTGCTTCACTCACCATCGGAGCATTCATAGTAGCAATTTTGATGACTTTCCTTGATATTCGTGGGGATATACGTTTCTCAAGAAGAAAGGTTGAGCATAAAAAGAAGTCCGGGGACACTGAAAAAAAGGAAGACAGGGCGATTCTCTTCCTGGAATATGCCCGGGCTTTTATCCCCTGGATGGTTCTTGGAATTTCAATATTAAATATTCTGCGGGTAATGGTTTTCTATAAGAATATTGAAGAAGTTTTCGGTGTGATGAATATCGCAGGGAATCTGGTTGTATCGGCCATACTCATCGCTGTAAGCGTCGGATATATTATTCATACAAAATTATATCTAAAATGGAAAATATTCCGCAGACTTTATATCGAACCTGAAAGACCTGCAGGCATTGAGACGCCTGAAATGATTGCCGACATTACACGCAGACTGATCAGGCGAAATATAGTTATTACGGGGATACTGCTACTTTCGGTGGCTCTTCCGCCGGTAGTTCTTTATTTTCGGGGATTTTCTCCCCAAGAATATGTAAGGTACTGGATTTTATTCGCCCTTTCAATTGCAGTACTGGGAGCGATTATTTACCTGCTTTCCAGGAAACGGAGCAAATCCGACAAGACCGATAAAGATGATTCCCCGGGGACAACCAGATATTTCAGGATAATGCTGAGAGGCCCCATACGCAGGATTGTCATTATGTCAATAATTGCAATGGCGCTAATAGGACCTCTTTTTTATACATTCAAAGCTTCGCTGGAAGTCTCCCAGGGACTTGTAAAACGTGAGCGCTCCCTGGAATTTATTGATCTTTATCTTTCACAGCGATTTCATAATATAAGCAGGCTTGTCGATTACGGACTTCCCGGTAAACAAAATGTCATCAGAACATACACAGTTGACAGGTTGACCCGCTCATCTTACGCCGGATGGATCACAATACTTCTTGCCCTGTCCGCAATAATATGGGCAAAACGCAGGAAATATATATGGTTCTGGGTGTTTTGCGCCGGGTTCTTTATAGCGTTCTCCCTGGGACCATTCTTATACGTTAATGATACGATTCATACTAATTTCCGATTTCCACTTTATATTTTCTTTTACAAGTATTTTCCTTTCTTTAATCAGATTTCCATTCCATATCGCTTTAATATTTGCGCCATGCTGTCCCTGTCAATCCTCGCAGGATATGCGCTTGCACACTTTTTTCGTACCTGGAAAGTGAAAAGTCAGAATCTTCTTGTGACAATTCTGGGACTGGCAATGCTTTTTGAAATCTGTATTATCTCTCCGGCTCCATACCCGATTCCGTTGAGTGATCTCGAAGTCCCCACATTTTACCGTCAAATTGCGGATGATCACCAGGAATACGGCATTATAGACTCTCCGATTCAAAGGGTAAAAGGCGAATTATTGCCCGGTGAATATTTCTATTACCAGATGGTTCACAGGAAAGGGATTCCATATAAAGTTGAGGGAACAATTCCCGTCTATATATATGAAAACCAGTTTACAATTTACCTTTTTAACCTGGAAAAGGGATACTCCGTAGCGCCCCCGAGAGAAGAACTGCTGAAACAATATTTAAAAGATTTACAGAAAAACAGGTTCAAGTATATCGTGGTTCATGACCGGTATCTCAAGAAGAGCGCAAAGGAGAGAGTACATACATACCTCAGGTATTTTCTGGGCGAACCGAAGAAAATGGATAAGGACCTTTATATCTATAAAATATATTAAGATTATGTTAACATGTAGGTGGGTTGTCCGGCATCATCACAGGAATCCAGCATGATACCTTGCTCTTTCGCGTTTTTAATCTTTTTGTGGAGAGTAAGGGCTTCGTTGATCTTTACATGTGTTTCTGCTAAAATATTAACAAGCCAAGGATAAAAAAGCATTGAATA
>JAIORV010000077.1 GCA_021107945.1 Vulcanimicrobiota bacterium
ACACCACATTCGTATCTCTTGCCGATACAGCAATCGTTGCGGCACTCCTTCCCAATCCGAATGATGTTAACTCAATTTACCTCAACGACATTCAGGATGACCCGGCAGTTGGCTGGAATACCGAAATTTCCATTAATAATGGAGTTCACGCCACAGCAGCTTGCCTGGAACCCTGTATCGATCAGGACGGAAACAGAGTTGCCTTCGCAACAACAACACCTTGGTCTTCCGGCGATGCCGTACAGGATGTCTTCCTATGGAAGTCCGGAGTTGCCACATTGACCCAGGTTTCAGTGCCTCTGGCTGGATTAAAAGCAGCTTCCGGCGATCCGGATGTGGATAAAGCAGGGAAGTATGTAATCTTCGAGACGGCTACAAACGGACTCGTATCCGATGCTCCCGCCGCCACGCAGATGATTTACGCAAAGGACGTTGACTCAGGAGCCAATGTATATTACATGGCCTCAAGAGGAGGCTCCTCTACTGTACCTAACGCATTTTGTGCCAACGGTGCAATCAGTGGTAACGGAAACTATTGTGCTTGGGAAACAACTTCAACCAATTGCACAAGTGATACCTACACCGGAGCAGTAAACGACGTATTCCTGCGCAAATGGCAGTAAGGCGAAGTGGTCCCGGCATCATGCCGGACTTCTTACACGCTTAAGTCGTTTAACAACTAAACATACAGCCCCCCTTTTCAGGGGGGCTTTTAATTTCATCACTATTCGTTTTTCATGTTGACATGAAGGAATTGTATTTTTAACCTTGAATAAAAAAATGTAGGTTATGCTTTTGGCGATTTTTTAAAAAGAATTTCGCTGTTATAGGTATTTATGTTTAGAAATTTAACCTGACAACGGTAAATCTCCATTACGTAACATTACGTAGCGCGGGTTTTTAAACCCGCTAATAAGACCCGCCGGAATATTGTGTCTCAATTTCAGGCAATAGTTTAACCGGGTTTTATTAAAACAGCCATTGTCAGGTCAGGAAGGATTAAATTATAATGAAAAGACATGGAAGGGAGGGGTCTCGAAAAATCGCGAAAGTCCCGATAAGGGCTTGATAAATGCCCTTCTTTGAATTAAAAGGGGCAAAATGTAATATTAAAATAAAATATTTATAAAAAGGAGTGTTAGACTTGAAAAAAAGCATCAAGTTATGGTTGATTCTGGCAATCGTCGCTCTTCTGGCCGTAGTGGTACCAGCTATAGTTCTGCTACCCGGATGTACAATAAGTGACGAATCCACATCATCCTCAGCCAGTTACGGAACCGTGGCCGGCTCGGTGAAAGATGCGGATACGGGTAACGGCATCTATGATGCAAAAGTAAAAGTAGTGACTTCCTCAACCTCGTCGGCAAGGGCGGTTTATAGCGCCCAGACCGATTCGGACGGTAATTATTCTATTACTGATATACCTCCCGGAACTCACCAGGTTACTGCAAGCAAATCCGGGCATCAGAATGTAACCCGTAGTACGACGGTTCAGGCCGGTGAAACAACTACAGAGGCCTTCACTTTGACGGCAGTAGCAGGCGGGACAGTGTCGGGAAGAGTGACAGACGTTGTAGATTCAACGATAATAATCGGCGCAAGGGTTTATATTGACGAATACCAGGATTACACCGATAATAGTGGAGATTATATGATAAGCGGTATTCCCACGGGAACTCAGGTGCTTCATGTCGAGGCGGGAAGTTTCGTGGATTACCAGACAACTCTCGAAATCGTAGAAGGAAGTTCTATCACACAGAACGTTCCCATGGCAGAGAATAACGAGCCTGAAACACCTCCGAATGAAGGCAAGTCGAATATCTATGGACGTGTATATGACAGCGGCGGAGCGGCAGTATTGGGAGCAGAGGTTCAGGTGTACCTGCAGAGTGGAGCGGCAATTAGACAGTCAACTCCAACACCCACACCTACACCTTCCGAGACCCCCACCCCGGAAGGATCGGGTGAAACCGACTCTTACGGAACATACGAGATTCTCAATGTTGATCCTGGAACATACAACTTATTAGTTACCAAAACAGGATATACAACAACAACGGGAACAGTTACCGCGACAGAGGATAAGAACAATCGTGCCGATACGGTCACAATGGGCGGAGGACCAAGCCCGACCGCATCACCCACAAGCACAAGTACAATTCAGCCCACACCTACATCAACAAGCTCACCGGGAACCGGAGTCACAACCTGGGTTTCCAAGAGAATCAACTCCCCGGAGGTTGGTGCAGCTCAGGATCCCGATGTCAATGATGACGGAACTGTGGTAGTATTTACTTCTGCAGGAAATGTCATTACTACCTGGAACTCACCCAACGCCATAAGACAGATCTATGGCTGGAACAGCAGTTCCGGTACAATTACCAGACTTTCAAATAACAACAATGTCCCCGGCAGTACAGCCGGCGCAAACAATCACTCTGACAATCCCAGAATCAGTGGAGATGGAGCTTATGTAGCATTCCAATCCACAGCTACCGATATTCTGGCCGGCGGTATTTCATCCGCATCAAATGGTGATGTCTATTATGTGAAACTTTCCGACCAGTCCATAGTCAGAGTCAGTCAGGATGCCGGTTCGGCAAATGCAGGCGGAGACGCCGCTTCCACTAATCCTGACATCAATGGCGACGGATCAGTAGTGGTCTTCCAGTCGCTTGCTACAAACATTGGAAATATAACCCATACTGCAGGATACAGTCATATCTATTTTTCCGCTATAGCCGGCTCGACTCCCGGTATCAGACAGATGATAGATTCTCATGCTGGAGTCCAGAGTGATGACGGCGGTGCGAACCCAGTTTCCCAGACTCCAAGAGTTTCCTGGGATGGAAGATACACCGTGTTCGTATCCGATGCAGATACAAATATATGTGCAACTGCACCTCCAGGTGGAGGAATTGCTTCAGTTATACTCAACGATATTCAAGGTAACCCGGCGGTTGGCTGGAACAACGAGATATCCATCAGTAGTGGCACGCACGCAACAGCAGATTGCCTGGAACCCTGTATCGATCAGGATGGAAACACTGTTGCCTTCGCAACAGCCACTGTGTGGACATCCGGTAATGCATTGCAGGATGTTTGGCTGTGGAAGTCCGGAGTCGCCGCACTGGTCCAGGTTTCAAAGCCTCTGGGTGGATTAGAAGCAGCTTCCGGCGATCCAGATATTGATAAAGCAGGGAAGTATGTAATCTTTGAAACAGCTACAAACGGACTCGTGACCGATGCCCCTGTAGCTACGCAGATGATTTACGCCAAGGATGTTAGCTTGGGAACCAATGTTTATACATTAGTTTCCAGAGGAAACTCCGCTACCGTGCCTAATGTGCTTTGCAACAATGGCGCAATAAGCGGAAACGGAAACCATGTTGTGTGGGAGACCGCTGCAACCAACTGCACAAGTGATACATATACCGCAGCAATAAACGACGTATTCGTACGCAAATGGCAGTAAAGCGAAGTAGAGCCGGCATCCAGCCGGACTTCTTACACGCTTAAGTCGTTTAACAACTAAATATATAGCCCCCCTTTTTAGGGGGGCTTTTAGTTTCAGTTCTTAACGTTCTTCCACATTTTGAAGAGATTGCTTCGCTTCCCCTTCAATTCGTTCAGGGCTAAAGGCTCACCGCAATGACAACAATTTTGAACCGTTTACAGCAAAACATTTCTCGTCAACATAAAATCATATGGGTGCATTTATTTTTTATCAAAGGTTCAGGCGTAATCATTCTGTCTCCCAGGACTTCTTGTCATTCTGAACGGATCAAGAAAGGCTTGAACATGTCATTCTGAGCGGATCACGAGAGAATAACTTTACTTCTATTATTTTCTCCAAAACGGGATTTCTAGATCTACGAGGATTAACACAGCGAAGAATCTCAACCCTCGTGGTATGGATGAGCAAATATTAATAAGAATGATTGTTGTGAGGAGAACCCGGGAGAGGAGATCCTTCGCTGATTTATACATCGGAAGTAAGTAAAATACATTCTTGCCGGGATTGATCGAATAAAGTAAGATGATCTTTTTCCGCTCAGAGCCTGTCCTTGAACCCTTCGCTCCGCTCGAGGGCAGGCTCCGTGAAGGAATGACAGCGCAGGCGACTCTCTTGCGGGAGATCCTTCGCTCCGATCGAGGGAAAGCTTCGTGAAGAAATGACATGGTGGTGGGATCTGAATAGTAATAAATATTTTTGACAGGAAACAGGTGCACCCAAATCATATCGGAGAATGCCTGGAAATTGATGTGTATAATTTACAGTGAATCCTGTCATACAGTAAATTCTCCTCGCCCTCTGCGTTGAATTAAAAAGCATTGTCGGGGATAATTCCTTTTCTTATAATAAAAAAATCCCCCGGAGTTCCAGGGGATTTTTTTTGAATCAATGATAATAATTTGCCTTCAGGGAGTCCTTTTCCCGTTGAATACTAAAGCTTGAATGGAAGCCCCTTGTCTCCCGGCTTAATGTCGAATATCTTGAATGGCGTATTCTCGAAAGGTACTTTCTTTTTACCGCCAAGAATGTCTTTTTTCATCACTTTTCGTCCGTCGATTTTCATTACAAAAAACATATTAGTGCTTTTTGTTTTGAAATCAAAGCCTTTTATTTGTCCCTTTTTAATTTTAATGAGGTATCTTATTTCTTTGTCGCCTTTCTTTTTGAATATATCTTCCTTCTGAAAACCGATCTTTTTAGTTATATTCATTTTTTTCTCGGTTCCGATGATACCCCAGAATACATGCTTTTCTCCGGTTCCTGTGAATCTGAGATGGAATCCCTCTTTATCCACCCAGAAAAATACGCCCTGATCTTTTCCTTTGACAATAGTAGGCTTACCGTCCAGCATATCTGACCAGCCAAAGCAATTCTTCGTCATAAACATAAATAACAGAAGAATTATCGAGTACATGACAGATCGTTTCATTAAAAAATCACTCCTTTTATTCTGACTAAATTGTTCTGAAAAAATAACAAATTATTTCTTATATGATCCCGATATAATAACGGTCATCTTGTCGGGATGCAGATATTTTTTAGCAACTTCCTGAATATCCTTCTTTGTTATTCCTTTATAAATTTTGTAGTACTTCTTGAAATAGTCGTTACCCAGATTATAATATTCTATCGTCAGCAACATATTTGCAATATTTCTGTCATTTTCCAGATAAACCGGCAATGCACCCATTTTGGAATGCCTGGCATTCCTCAATTCCACCTTTGTAACCGGGTGTCCCTGCATTGCCCTGACCTGTGCCTTCACAGCCCTTATCGCTCTTTTCACATTCCGGGGTTTCACTCCCAGATTAATCGCCCACGGACCCTGACCTATGGACATATTCAACCTGCTGTTAATCTTATATGCGATTCCCTTGTCACGGACAGCGCGACCAAGGCGTGTTACAAGAGTCCCACTTCCCAGGATGTAATTCATGAGATGAAATTTGTAATAATCGGGATGATTCCTCGATATTCCCTTGTGACCCATTACAATGTCAACTCTTGATTTGTCTTCCATTGTGTTGATTTTTGTTTCCGTCTTTTTAGGAAGAGGCACATCAGGGATTATCAACGCAGGAAGTTTTCCTTCCGCTTTCCAATCCTTAAAAGATTTCTCGAATACATCTATTACATGCTTTGTGTTAACATTTCCAGATATGGCTACTATGGTTGTGTCAGGACGGTAATATGTTTCGTAAAATTTTACCACATCTTCCCGGGTTATGTTGTTAAGGGTATCCCGGCTTCCCCACCTGTAATGGTGGAATGGATGCTTCTGTGGGAAAACCTCCAGGAAAAAGTCTTTCATTGAGGCAATTGAGGGGCGGTCTTCTATTGCGCGAAGATTACTGAGCAACAGGGATTTAAGCTTTTTTACATGGTTCTTCGGGAATGTGGGCTTCATCAAAACATTCGAAAGAAGTGGAATCACCCTGTCGAAATGCTCCGACATCGTCCATATCTTGAAATCGACAGTCTGTAAATTCGAATTGAAAGCCATCTGCACGCCGAGCCTGTCAAGTTCCTCGGATAATTGACCCGCAGTTTGCTTCTCGTTTCCCCTCTGGAGCATGTAGGCCGTTATTTTTGAA
Organism: Vulcanimicrobiota bacterium; assembly: GCA_021107945.1. Lineage (GTDB taxonomy): Bacteria > Vulcanimicrobiota > JAJTBE01 > JAJTBE01 > JAJTBE01 > JAIORV01. The sequence continues at coordinate 6,112 of JAIORV010000077.1, forward strand.
AGACCCGCCTTGTCATTTGGCTCATACATCCCACCTGATTTTACACACCCAAGCATTGTAATCGCCGGGGTCATGCTGTTCTCATGGATGAGAAGAACAATACCATTCGAAAGCTTGTGTCTCTTGAATTTCAAATTGAATGGCTTGGGAACGGGTACTGAAGGCTTATACATTTTAAGTTTCGTTACTGGTTTTGATTTTGGTTTAGGTTTCTTTTTTACAGTTTTTTTCGTGGTCTTTTTTGTTGGCGTAGTCTTTTTTGGTTTATTATAGAAATATCTCTTCTTTGCGGCAATGTTGAAACCTGTCAATCCCAATTTTTCAACATTTTGAAATTGTGATTGATTTGTTTTTTTCAACGCAGAGAACGCAGAAGCCTGCCCTGAACTTGTTTCAGGGTTCGCAGAGCATAAAGAAAGAATAAGGTCTGTATCTCTGTGTCCTCTGTGGTTAATTAAAGACTTCAAATAACTGGATTTATGGAATTTTTCGATATCCCCACATCCGGCATCCGACATCCGATTTCCTTTTATCGGGACGGGGACGTCCCTCCTACAAGCCTGGATATGGGAATCGAGAGACGGGAAACGAGATCCGGTGTCCGTCCTTCGTTTTCCGTTATCCATTTTCCCTTTTCCATTTTCCGTCTTCCGCTGTTTGGGGTATAGTCTCCCTATCGTCCTGTTTTTCTTGGTGAAATATTTTTTTGCAACCCTCATTATATCGTCAGGCTTCACCCGGTCAATATTTCGAGTATAGTCGGACAGGTACTTGTATGTGTAAATAGCTTCATACCACGCGAGGAAGCGCGCCTGGTTAGTTATGCTGCCATGAGCTTTTATAAATTGCGCCTTGAGGTGGTTTTTTGCTTTCTGAAGTTCTTTTTCACTTACCTTTTTGGTTTTCAGTTTTTCCAACTCCCGGAAAACGATATTCTCTACAACCTTGTGTGAAGTATTTCCTTTTAGCGAAAAACGAAGGTAATAGAGACCGGGATCCTTATATGTATCGAGCCAGCTTCCGGCCGTGGTGGCAAGTCCTTTTCCCACAAGCGTTTTTCTGAACCAGGAAGTACGTCCGCCCGTTAATATTGAGTCGATAACCGCCATTGTATAGAGATCCCTGTTCTTGATTGCCGGTGAGTGGTAGGCGATATGAAGCAAGGGAATGGATCCCTTGTTTTTCATTAAAACGACTTTCTCACCTTTTTGTGGAGGCTCTACAGCGGTCACGGATGATGGATACGGAGCTTTATTAACCTGCGAGTTGAAGAATTTCTTTACAAGCTTGATTACATGCTTTTCATTAAATTTGCCCACAATGGCAAGCACGGCATATTTGGGCTTATAATGCGCCTTGTAGTACCAACGCACCTGGTGAGTATTGATTTTCTTGATATCTTTCTCACTGCCCTGTACCGGCCACTTATATGGGTGATGAGTAAACGCGGTTCCCAGAATCTGCCTCCAGAGCATATATGAGGGTTTGTTCTTCAATCCTGCCATTTCGGATAATGTAATTTTCTTCTCAATTTTCAATTCATTCTTGCCGATCAATCCGCTTTTCATCCTGTCCGCCTCTATGTGAACGGCAAGATCAATATATTCCGGGGCGACCGTCTGGTAGAATCCGGATACATCGTTTGATGTGAATGCGTTAAAATCCGCCCCTATGCGGTTGAGCAAAGTCCCCATCCTGTTTTTGGGATATTGTTCCGTCCCCTTATACAGCATATGTTCCACCAGGTGGCTTATCCCCGTTATGCCAGGTTTCTCATTCCTGGATCCGACGCGATACACCATACATACGCTGACGGCGGGTGAATCGGGAATTCTTTTCAGGAGAACGGTCATCCCGTTTTTTAATTTTAGACGTTTTACAGGATATTTGTCCGCATGAGCGGGGATGCTCAATAGAAAGATGGAGAATATGAGAATGGATATTACCGTCAAAATTCTTATAAAATTAAATCCGGATATTGATGATTTAGCTCTCTTCTCCTTGCGGCGGGAAGATTCAGGTAACATACCCGGCGATTTATTTGTTATTCTTTTCCTGGTATTCATTAATAGTGCATCCTTTCGATATGAAGACTCATTTAAAACTCTATAAATCTCAAGCTATTTCCAGTTTTAATGACATTTTTTTTCACTAAAAGACCACAGGCTATTTTCAGGAAATAATGTCTTGTTATTTGGGCGGCGGACACCACCTAATCTTTGATGACATTTTTAAGACAACACCCAATTTTAATTGGGTGGTATGCCGAAGCCCTGAACCTTGGGGGTTTAACGGTTTACCGGTTATTTCTCACCAACAGTTTTATGCGGCATTTTCCATCATTTGAATGAAGCTTTTCCTGTTTATTCTTATTCCCGATACACCGTTAACCTTCAGCATTTGGAAGCCTCTGAAGAGGCTGAGACGGCATGGTCAAGCCATTCTTCCTTCCACCACAATAAATTGTGGTGTTGTTCTAAAAATCAATTGTTGCATTATTGTCAATGCACTCTAAATATCGCATCCATTTCCATAGAAATGTATATAAAGATTAGGACACCACCCCCACCATAATAACAACGTTGGTGACTGCGGCGTTTCGCCGCAGAAAAAACGGACATCATTAATAATAAAAAGCTTATATTCTACCGCTTTCGCCGGCAAGTCTTCTTACAAAATCGATTTTGTCAGTCATGCTTGGGTGTAGATGAAGACTCTCGATCTCGAGGGGCATCTTTCCTGTCCAATTTTCCGGAAGATGGGGTTTGTCAGGATCGTTAATCCTCTCTCCCTCAGGATCTTCGCCGTAGAGACCATAGGCGACTCCCCAGAGGTCCTGGAAGGGCATTATGAGGAATATGGAGCCGGAATGGAAGAGCTTGTGCATAACCGCCTTGTAAAGCTTCTCAGTGAAGGCTTTGGGTTTTTCACCCTCTCCCACGAGGAATTTATAGAGGGCGTTTTTAAGCTCCTCCTCGTCTTTGGCTTTCATCTTCTCGATCTCGGGGGCAATGTCTCCATTCTCACTTACCGTGCCTGGTCTATGAATCCACCACCCGGCCAGGGTCCAGAAATCGTGTGTTGTGGATGTGCTCATTGAAAGATATGGGTATTCTTCCGGTGGTATGAATGGGAATTCCTTCTCCCTGTTTGTCCAGTCCCTCTCCCATATAAGCACCTTGTATCCCGGTATGCCCATGTCGGAGAGTGTCTTTCTGCAAACAAGTGGGATGGTTCCCAGATCTTCTCCTATGGGTAACATATTCGACGACTCCACGAGCATATTCAGGATCGTACTGCCATGTTCTTCCCATATTTTCTTGTTCTCTTTCAAGCCTTTGTCGGCAGGGTCAAAATAACCTTGCTCACCCGATTTCTTCCCCCGGGGAAACTCCTGGGTAATGGGTATTGTCCATATCCTGAAAATCCCGACTACATGGTCAATTCGGTAAATATGATAGAAGTTCTCCGCATATTGTAGTCTTTTTCTCCACCAGGTATTATTGTCTTCCGCCAGTTTTTCCCAGTTATATGTGGGCATTCCCCAGTTCTGTCCCATTAAACTGTACTGATCCGGAGGCGCGCCTGCGCATACTTCGGTGTTGAAATATTCCGGGTGCCCCCATACATCTGCACTTTCAACATCAACCAGCAACGGGAGATCACCCTTGAGATATATCCCCATTTCAAGAAGAGCTTTTTGTGCGGATTTCATCTGATCAAATGCGATCCACTGTACGAAGCTGTAGAAATCTATCTCACCTGCATGCTCTTTAAGCAGCGCCGGCAGTCTTCTCTTGCTACGGGTCCTTGTTCCCCCGGGCCATTTTTCCCAGGGATCCCACATATATTTTTCTTTCAACGCCCGGAAAAGAGCGTAGTCGGGGAGCCAATATTCATTATCTTTCCTGAATTTCTCAAAATCCTGCCATCTCTCGAGCCCGGCTTCCTTCTCAGCTTTAATGAAGTCGTTGTAAGCTATTTGCAGGGCATCAAGTTTATATTTTCTTATATTATCATAATCAATTCTTTTTTTCGCTTTAAGCGAGTATATCTTCTCTTTGTTGCTCTCAAGATATTTCTCCATTTCCTCGCTTCTTTGCCCTTTTTTCAATTCGGACACATTGTCAAGGGCAATGTAAATGGGATCAAGTGCAAACGCCGAGAGTGAAGAGTATGGAGTCTTTCCACGCCCCATGTCGTTTATGGGGAGAAGTTGGAGTATAGTGCAGCCTATTGATTTGCAGAATTCTCCAAAAGCCTGCAAATCCGCAAAATCACCTACACCGCTATTTCGTTTTGTTCTCATCTGTGCAAGTGGCATGAGGATCCCGAACCGGGGCTTTAACCCCACCTGTTTCCAGGCTTTGTACGTGGGGTATTTTCTGAATTTTTCTTCTAATTTTTCCGGGTTGGTTGTCAGGGGTGTCATGATATACCTCCGATTATACAATATCCAATGGTGAATAGAGTTTGTTGTGTTTTATGAAATCTCCTCCCGAAAGAAAAACGACGGGACAGTATCCCGCCGATATTCTTAAATCTGTGAGGTGAATAATTACGACAAAATTATCGGAATGCTTCGGGCATGGTTAATTATTATTGTTATAGACATCGAATGGCTCATCTTGAACATGGTAATCGCCGGAATCATCCTTATAGACCTTGAAGGCCTTTGTTGTAAAGGAGTCTCCCGACACTTCGACCAGCACATAATGATAGCATAGATGTATATTCCACTCCTCTACATCCACCTTCACCCGCCACATGGGATCAACAGGGGCTCCCGCCGCGCCCGCGACTATCTGGGGAATATTATTTTTATATGTGGGAGCGATTTTGGAATCAATAGTCTTTCTTGAGTAAAGGTGTTCGTGTGCTCCAAAAAACATATCATATTTATTATCATCAATTTCCTGCCATAATTCTTTCATCCGGTCAAATGCCTGCTCACCCTCCGTGCCATAGACAGGCGCATGAGACAGAATAAACTTGTGCGTTGCATTTGTAGCTTCCTCGGTCTTGTTTTGAGCCTTTATCCATTCAAGCTGTGTTTTGTCAATATCTCCGTAATAATGATAATCGTTTATGTGCCACCACGGAGCCTCCCAGCAGAAAAACGAATCAAATACTATAAAGTATGAATTACCCCAGGTGAAGGAGTAGCAAAGCTTCTTTCTTCCATCAGGACCATTGTCCGGCTGGTCAGTGAAAAATTTATCAGTAAATTCTTCCTGGAATTTTACCCGGAAAGCGGCACACCAGTTATATAGCTCATGGTTGCCCTTGCTGATATACAGGGGAATTTGCGCATCGTATATCGGCTTCATACACTCTTTCCAATCTGCCAGATTTTCATGCCCGGTAATAGTATGAGCATTTGTACAGCAATCTCCCAGGAATATTACAAAATCGGGATTGTGCTTCTTTATTATATCACTGGAAAAGAATTCCAGGAATTTCTTGTTTAACTTCTCGCCGGCAACCCAGCTATAGTCTTCTCCCCTGCTGTCGCCACAGACTATAAATGAGAATTCACTCTTCTCGGGCTTGTTGCGTTGAATTTTCACGGCGGGACTTTGCTTTGCCGGTTTTTGGGGAGGTTCCATTGTTTCCTTTTTCAATGTAAACATGGCGGCTCCGGTTGAACTATTGCTTCCCGATTGAGGGGATACGAGGCAAATGTTTTTGTAATACCATCCACTATTCCATTCCGCCGCCATCCAGGCGACATATCCGCCTTCGCTGATCTGAGGAAATACATTCTCCATATTATTGTCGGAAAGCTGGATTGTCTGATTGTCACTGTAAATATATATCTGCGAACCGCCCTGCCATACTACCTGTCCCTTGTTATTGATTATCGGATTAACATTCTCAAGAGAATTGTCTGTCAGGCGGGTGGTCTGCCCTGCATCATAAATATAGATATGCTTTTCTGAGTTGTCATAACCCTCCCAGACAACTTGTCCGTTGTCATTGATCCAGGGATCACGATTGTGCTCAGCCGTTGAGATTATTGATGTATTGCCATTGCTATATAGGAATACTTCCGTCTTTTCGTCATTTTCTCCCACCCAGACAACTTCTCCCTTTGAATTAAGCATACGAAGATAATATGTCTCCCCGTCGTATTCATTAAAGTAGCTGATAGGTTCCGTGTTGAGTTTCTTGGTGACGCCATTATCATATAGATATATACTCAATTCTTCGGCATCGGAGCCAAGCCATATTATCTGGCCGTTGTCGTTAATCTGGGGCAGAACATTATTTCCACTATTTGTAATTTGTGTTTCCTGACCGTTTGAAAGCAGATATATTTGCCCTTCACCATTGGTGTCTTTCCGCTCCCATACTATACTCCCATTTTTGTTTTGTCTCGGGAATACATCACTAAGATTATCGGGATGCACTATTTGCTCAGTGTCATCATTCCTGTAATATACACTGAATGTATCCTGTGACTTACCGTTGTATTCATACCACACCATCTGTCCTTCATCATTGATCCTGGGAGAAAGACAGTGTTTCATATTATCGGTAATCTGGGTTGTCTTCTCATTCTCATAAAGATACAACTCTGAACCATCATCGGAACAAGCTGTCCATGCTACCTGTCCTTTGGAGTTGACTTGAAAATGTGGAAGTGTCGCTGTATTAAAATCTGCAATTGTTGTGTAAGAGTTGGTCGAATAAGGTGTCGCGTCCGAATCAGACTTGTTATTAGTGCATCCAACAAACAGGGTTGTAAGCAGTAAAACCATAATTACCGCCATCAGCGCGCTTGAAGTTACTCTTTTTGTGACTTCCTTGAATTTTGTCATTGTTGATCTCTCACTTTCGGGGAATGGGAAGTGGGAAAGGGGAAATGGGATCCGTTCTCCGCAATCCAACCTCCGTTTTCCTTATTCTGTCATACGCTCTTCGTGCTGAGATTGTCGAAAAAACATATATTCACCACGAAGACACGAAACTCACGAAGAATTCAAATAAAAACTCCGCGTCCTCTATATTCTCTGTGGTTAATTAAAAAACTTTAGATGACTGGTCCGGACTCTGTCTTCACTCCATCCTCGGGCTAAGTAAGATCGATATTACCCTTCCCTTGTGGAAGTAAAACCCGATACCCAGGGATCTATAGTTTATGCTGTCTTTTACCTGTTTGTATCTCTTTCCGTATGTTTTTATAACTTGATTCCTTGAATTCTTTACGGTTATGCCTTCCCGGGTCCTGAATTTATATGACAAAATCTGCGCTCCGGCGACCATTCCACTTTCAACCAGGATTTTCATTCCCTTGTGATCATATGTATAAGTTTTGACTTGGGAGCCTGGTATGTTTTCTATTGCTCTTGGATTCCCCCAGTGTTTTGTAATAATTGATATGTCCATGCCTATCTTAATGTTCCCAACTCTCTGCCCCGGCACTATGATTTTATCCCCCAGCAATGGATCCGGAGATGCGGGAACCACGAGGATTTTTGTTATCTTGTAATTTTTTTCGTTGAATGCCAGTCCCAGTTCGGTGTAAATCAGCGCTCCGGCGTCAGTAAGAAGGTAGTTTCCGTATCTTTTCTTCAGGGTTTTGATACTACCGCCCACCTTGACTCCCTTTCCGGTTTTGTACATCGGTGAATATACCATAATGCCTCTTACGATACCCTTTTTAACCATAAGAGCCATACCCTTGTTCGGGTAATCGAAAAGAGTTGGATTCATAACTTTTCGAGGTCCCAGGAATTTTTCAAATTGGCTTAAAGGCTTTCCAAGATAGACCGGCCCCACCCTTTTGCCGCCTACAATTAACCTGTCATTTTGAGCTAAAGCCGGTATGAAAGTAAGTATGATAACTGAAAGTAGTATTGTTATTATTAATAAACACTTGATAAATGAATTGTTTTTCATTAATATCCTCCATTTTCTCCATAAAAAAAAGCAAAGATCCAGTATTATTTTTTTTGTAGCAAGAACCTGCTCTGAACTCGCTTCAGGGTTGAAATTATTTGAAAGTTTTCTCTCGTCTTACCTTCAATGGTAGAAAGATTTGACAAAGCGAAGTTTTTATGATAATCCATCTGAACTACCTTCTGTTGCGTCCCATTTCCCGTTTCTCTTTGTAACTTCAGCTGTGAATAGACACTATTTATTTCCAACGAAGTTTTCAATGAATTCCCGGATTTTTTCATTCACACAGTCAAATTCGACGCCACCCATATATTCGACACCGAAATTATATTCTTTCATCAGATCCATTTCCTGCGTCCAGACGATTTTGCCTTTTACACTTTGTATTTCTTCCCCGGGAGAGAGGGGAATTAAAAGTTCCATTTCATCACCGATGGTTATACGAAATTGACTCAGTATTCTCGCACCCCTTGCTGACAGGTCAACGAGCATACAGGGATAAAAGTCGCTGTCCTGATCAGATCTGACTCTTATAATATTGATCATGGGGATACGAACATGTCTTCGTCTATTCTTAATACGTTTGGGCATACTCTCCTCCTAATACGGTTTTAGACCTTGGGATTTTAGATTCATTCAATCTTATAGTTAAAAATCCTTTTGTAATATCCGATTATGAAAAACCATATTATGCAACAGGTTCCATGAATAATGAAGGAATTGTGGGGAACTTGACAAATTTTATCATTATTAATCAATTATTAATCATATAAAATACATTGTAATGTATTTATAAAATTTGCCGGGGAGTGAATATGATGTCACACAAAGTACCTGTTGACAAAGAGCAGATTATTAATGAATTCAGCAATGTCGGGGATGTTGCCGGCTTTTTGGATAAAACACAGAAATTTCTTGATTTTTATTCGGAAAAATCCTATGAAAGTTATGTGAGGACTCGTATCCCCGAAGTTGAAAAAGTCTATGGTGTTCCTATTCTCGTGTTACATATAATTGCAAAAATGGTGGGAGAGTTTGGTGACAGATTACCGGGAATAAGTGAATATCTTATCAGAAAGCTCTGGCAAAAAAAGACCCGGGAGGAGCGAATAATTGCCTGTGAAGCTCTTGTCCATTGTTTCGCTGTAGATAGAGATATGGCAATGACTCTCATTTTGGAATTCATTCCCGACCTGGATAACCGGGAGATTTGTGATATGATGGCGTGTGTGGGATTAAAGCCATATTCACTTCAATATCCCAAGGTGATCCTCCGAATGATTGTCACCTGGATAAAATCTCCGAATCCATGGGTAAGGAGATTTGGGGTAATGTCGTTAATTCCTATGGCACGCAGGAAAGAGCTATTGCCTCTGGACCCATATTTTATAATATTGAAAAGAGTTATGAAAGACAAGGACAATATGGTTGGAAGAGCTATTTCCCGTGTTCTCAGAGAGATTACCCCAAAAGATGAATTCAGAGTTGCAGGATTCCTTGAAGTATTTGCGCGCGATCCCGATCCGTCAACAATAGTAATCATAAAGGAAGGCTCGAAAAAATTAAATTCGGATTTAAGAAATAGTCTGATGAAAATTTTATAATAGAAAGTGTGTAAGTAAATGGAAGGCAAGTTGGCAGGAAAATACAGAATTTTATATGTTGATGATAGTACTGATGCTTTAACCCTGATGAAAATTAAATTCATGGATATATATGATATCATACCAACTTCGAGCCCCAAAAAAGCACTGAAAATCCTGGATGAAGAGCGGTTTGAAGTTGTTATTACGGATTATAACATGCCGGAAATGAACGGATTGGAATTATTAAAAAAGATAAAGGAGAAGTTTCCGGATTTACCTGTTATTTTTTATACCGGGCAGGGAAACGAGGAAGTCGCCCGGGAAGCTTTTATGACAGGAGTTTCAGATTACCTCACTAAAGGCAGTTTTGAAATCGCTCCATGGGAAAAACTTACAAATGCGATTAACAATGCTGTTAAAAGAAAAATGTCTGAGGAAGAAATCGGGGAATCCAGGAGAAAATTTGAAACACTCATACAGAATATCTCGGGAATGGTTTACAGATGTAAGAACGACCGTGATTGGACAATGGAATTTGTCAGTGAGAATACTGCCACTCTGACAGGTTATAAGCCTGAAGAATTCATTGATAACAAGATAATAAGTTTCAACCAGATCATTCATCCGGAAGACAGAGAGATGATCTGGGAAAAAGTATCTAAAGCAGTTCGAGATCATAAGCCCTTTTCTTTTGAATATCGTATTATCATGAAAGGGGGCAGGAATCGGCATGTATGGGAAAGCGGAAGTGCGGTTTTCGACCGGGAAGGTAATGTTATAGCGCTTGAAGGCGTTATACTCGATGATACAAAGAGAAAAAAAGCCGAGGAGAAGACAAAGAAGCTGAACAGGGTGCTGATGGCTGTAAGTGATATTAATCAGTTGAGTGTCAGGGAGAAAGATCCGATAAGACTCTTGCAGGGGGCATGTGAAATTTTACATGATTTCGGGAAATATCACCTGGTATGGGTTGGACTGGGAGAAGGGGAATTGTCATATCCAACTCCTGCGGCATATGCGGGATTCGATGAGGGATACCTGGAAAATCTTCTCTTTGCCTCTGATGATAACTCAAATGCCGACAATCCTATATTTCTCTCGATAAAGGAAAAAAGTCCGTATGTCAGGAAAAATCTTGACTCAATTGACCCCCCAAAAAAATGGTCGATTGAAGCGACAAAGCGTAACCTTGTTTCAATGGTATCTATTCCTATGCTATACAGGGACAGGACTTTCGGGGTTTTTGTCGTCTATTCCGATGTGAGAAATGCATTTACAAACGAGGAAGTCAGTGTTTTAATCGAACTGAGCAATGACATTGCTTATGCACTTCAGGCGATTGAAGACGAGGAAGCAAGAAAGAAAGCGGAAGAGATGATAAAAGAGTCAGAAATTCGATATCGAACACTTTTTAACGAAGCTAATGAAGCTATTTATCTGGAGACAATTGACGGCAGAATTATTGATGTAAACCCAAAGGCGTGTGAAATGTTGGGATATAGCAAAGAAGAAATGTTAATGCTCGCGGTTAAGGATCTTCTTCCCGAAAGCATGAGATATATACTTCCCCCATTGATAGAGAAAATTACAAGAGAAGGGGGCTTCCGGCAAGAAGCTGTTAATATAAGGAAAGACGGCATAGTGATTCCAGTGGAAGTAAGCGGAGTGGTTATTGAATTAGAGGGCGGGAAACGGTTGCTGACATTTATCAGGGATTTAACACGGCAAAAAAAGACAACGGAAGCGCTGATAAGATCAGAAAAAAAATACAGGGCACTCTTTGAAAGCTCGGGGGACGCCATATTTATTGCAGAAGTTGATACCGGCATAATTGTGGAAGTGAATAAGCAAGCCGAGATATTGATGGAAATGACAAGGGAAGAAATTGTGGGTATTCACCAAAGTAAACTTCATCCACCATATAGCAAGGATGAAAATATAAAAACATTCAAATACCATGCTTCGCAGGAAAAGTCGATGGATCAAAAATCGGAAATAATCACAAAAAGTGGGAAATTTATCCAGGTGTGGATTTCCGCTTCTGTATTTGAAGTGGAAGGGAAAAGTTTTGTCCAGGGGATTTTCAAGGATTTTTCAAGATGCAAGGAGTACAAAGGAAAAATTAGAACAACCCTCTAAGCTTCCAGGGATAAAGATTCCCCATCACGGGATAAAAAATTCCCATCACGTAGCGCGGGTTTTTAAACCCGCCAAAAAACCGCCAATATATTGTGTTTCAATTTTGCTATGCACTACTGCATAAAAAGGCAGGAAATAACCATATAATTTTTGTCAGATTGACAAGGGTTATCCCCTGTGATAAAATCGAAAAGCAAACTTCATCCATTCTTGCGTCCGTAGCTCAATTGGATAGAGTGTCGGCCTCCGGAGCCGAAGGTTGGTGGTTCGAGCCCACTCGGACGTGTTATCATAAAAGAGGTTGGAAATTGGAAGATGGATATATGGTAGCGGTTTCTGACCGCGAACATCGAAAATTCATGAAAGCGGCCCTTTCACAGGCGAAAAAAGCATATAAAAAGGGCGAGGTTCCTGTGGGGGCTGTTATTGTAAATGATAATAAAATAATATCCCGCAGTTACAATCAAAAAGAAGGCAAGATGATATCAGTGTGTCATGCCGAGATAACGGCGATAGAGAAAGCTTGCCGTAAAATGAAAAACTGGCGGTTGAATGACTGTTGCCTCTATGTGACCCTGGAGCCTTGTATGATGTGCATGGGGGCGATAATTGAGTCAAGAATCCAGAGGATTGTATATGGAGCGGATAATTTTCACCTGGGATTTCTCAGAATTTTAAAGGAACAATTTCCCTTGTATGTAAAGAATATGGAAATAATACCAGGGATTATGGCAGAAGAATCATCAAGTTTATTGAAAGAGTTTTTTAAAGCGGAGAGGTGGCTGAGCACGGCTGAAAGCGCTCGACTCGAAATCGAGTAAGGGGCGTAACAAGTCTCTTCGGGGGTTCGAATCCCTCCCTCTCCGCCATATATAATCAAACTCAGAGAAAGTTTATGGGATTTATAAAAGGTTTTTTCAAGAAAGATTTTGCTGAAAAGCTTCTCAAAGATGCCGGATGTGATCTTCGGAAAATAAAAAAACTTTTATCTTCCGCTGGTTATGGTTTTGTTTTGGATCACATAAGGAACCTGGGACAACAAGTTACTTGCAAAAAATCCCCCGTGGAGATTGTCACACCGGCAGGCACATTTCAAATACCTCTTATAATCCGTAGCGAAGAGGGTTATACCGCCTTCCTGCCTCCACTTAAATCAAAAGATGAGGAAGCAATACAAGAAATATTAATCCTTATCGGGTTCATCAAAAAGTCGATTTATTTTGACATTAAAATCGTTATTGCCGAGAAAGCAAAGCAGTCGTCCATCTTACAATTTTTTACATCCCGCTTGCCCCTTGCCGGGTTTTTCCTCCTTCTTTTCGTTGATTTTCAAATTGTCAAACAGGGAAAAGATCCGGGTTTGATATTTATAGAGAACTTTTACAAGGCCTTCCAGGTGAACCTGGAGTGTGACAGCAAGTCACTCAAGCTTCTGGATGAACACCTTTCAATAAACCGGCGGCTCACATGCCGGGAAGTATTGATCTGCGAACCTGTATCGGTTATGAAAGAGATTCTGCACAATTACCTTGTCAAGGTTTTTCAATCATCTCTTCACGCTTCCCAGGTGGAATCGGGCAAAGTAAAGACCGGGAAGACATACTTCTCGTTTAAATTTATGATTATTGTTATGGATTTTGAGGGCAAGATCGAACATGATCTGAGACATTCCGGGAAATTCTCATTCTATTTGTTTTTCGAAGATGCAAAAGTGATGTCTGAAGACCCGCGCGCGCTTCCACATAAAGAAAATCTGCCATTCCTCGAATGGAAAATTATTACGGAGCAAATAAGGTATCTTGCCCGCCCGTTACCTCTCAAGGAAGCCCTTGAAGTTATAATGGATTACCGTCACAGTGAAATCCAGGAGATCGGGCCGCAAGTGGGAGACGGGTGGATAGACCTTTATTTCTGTCAACATTGTGATGTTATTGAGCCGCGCTATCACCGTTTTCAGGATCTTCGATTTCATTCTTTGAAAGAGATGAAGCTTTTTATGCTCAGTCAGATCTCATACGGCAGGTCTGGCGGAGGAAGCGGCGAGATATGCACGAAATGTGGGAGAGAATATCCCTGGAACCACCTTGTGTTCTCCAAGTTTCAACATTATTTTTCCGATTTGAAGATGGATCTTCAATTGCATTATGATCGTCTCCCGACGGGGCATCACTTCTACCTGTGGCAGGCAATGAATGAAAACAAGATTAGAAGAAGGCTCAGCACAGATTTTACCGACCAGGATTTCTTTGCGTATTTTCACAGACATGCTTCCGTTGCGATTGTATATAATAAGCTTCTTGAGAAAACGTTAAAAACAAGGAAAGCGGAAAAAGAAGAGATTGAAGACGGATACCACATATTTACCATACCTCCCGTGGAGGATGATAATCCCAACATGCGCACAGCTTTGAAAGAGCTTATTAGTCCCCTTAAAAAGTCGGGTAGGAATTATCAGACATACAATTTGAATGTTCCCGGAAAAAAGGGAAAGATCAGGGTGAAGGACGGGTTTTCAAAATGGGCTCCCGATTTCAGAAAACACCTGATTGTTGAAGGATATCAATTATTGGCGTTTATAGATGTGGATCTTATTATACAAAAATTCGAGGAAAAGCTCATTGACCCTGGAATAATTTTTCACCTGGAAGATGAAACCTGTTACATGGATAAAGGAAAATACAGATTTTATTTCGATTTTTATGAGAAGATCAGGGAGATGGCCGATACCGCTCAGTATTTATCAGATTTCGTGGAATCTCACATCGGTGGATTTATTAAAAAATTCGATAGAGTCGGCTCTCTTCATAGCTGGATTATTGATAATTATGGCAAAAAACTTGAATTTGAATTTGATCGGGAAAAGGGACTGCTTTCTATTACAAACCCGGAAAACCAGATTAAAACCCCGTTTAACCTGTATGATTCTATCGACAGAATTGAACCGGGGAATCCCTTGTTGACTGAAATTTTTGAGCACTCGGTACTTAAGGGATTACCGCATCCGAATCTATGCTCCTGCGGCAGTCCTTCCAATATGATTATCAGGTTGGTCTCGAAGGAGAAATTGAACGAAATAAAACAATCGCTCCCCGAGGGTGAAGAGCCGGTCACTATGAACTATGGCAAGAAGTATTACATATTTAAATCGGGATGCCTCAAACATTCCACTTACCTGACAGTTAAACAGATGCAGGAAATGGAGCTTACAAACCAGCTAATACTCAAACAGGTAATGGAAGACGTGAATAATGATGAATTCCGGATCGATATATATATGACAGAATACAAAAACAAGGAGTATATCGGGATTACGGGAAAAGATGCGGCCACCCTAGGAGCCGATGGAGGCCGGGTTAAACAGGTTTTATCTCTTTGCTACCCCTCGCACCTGGAAGATCGAGTCACCGTCTATACAGACCTTATGGACGCCCTCATTCTGACCGAGTCCGATTCATCGGGGAATGAAATTACAGAATTCGCACGGATTTTTTATAAAAAGAAAAAGGAAGCTTTAAAGAATCCGCTTCCAATACATCTTTTCTTAGAACTGGCCCTGCCACAGATAGGAGTCGGAAAGATAATTATAAATAATTTCGAGGAAGATTTCAGGACATTTTAATATTCAATCATCCTTTTTCACCTTGACTTTTATCTCTGTTTTTGCCTCTCCTTTCGGTAATTTGTCTCTATATATTTTTGCAATAATGATAAGCTTGGTTTTTTCCTTTTTGTCGAGATCCTCCGTCTCAAAAACAAATTTCTCGCCCTCTATGAGGGTCATGATGAAATTCCTGGTGACTTTTGAT
Source organism: Vulcanimicrobiota bacterium (assembly GCA_021107945.1). Classification (GTDB taxonomy): domain Bacteria; phylum Vulcanimicrobiota; class JAJTBE01; order JAJTBE01; family JAJTBE01; genus JAIORV01. The sequence goes on from JAIORV010000077.1 coordinate 21,548, forward strand.
TTATTATGCTGTAAGAGGAATTCAACATCCAGCTTGATTCTGGGTGGGTCTGTGTTTTTAATTATTTCGGGAGTGATCTTGATCTCGTTTAAGAATTTTTTTGACGCCTCTTTTAGCTTCTTATCCGATTTCACATCTTTGCCGTTCAGTTTCGTCTTGCCTCCACCCACGGTGATTTTTGCGGATGAGCCTTCTCTGGTGAGAATTTTTGGGGAAAACGAGATCTTTTTACCTTCAATCATCGAATGAACTGTAATTTCAATTATAACAGCTTTTTTCTCGAGCTGTTTCTTCGATTTGGCAAAAGACGCGCCACATAAAAGAATTATCATTATGACTGAAATAACGGGTATCAATCTTTTCATTATGTATCCTCCTTATTGAAAATTCATTTTTACTCCCTTGTTATCATTTTCTGATATTTCAAAAGATACAAGCTTCACCCCCTCTCCCTCGACAGTGATGTCGTATGTGGTTTCATCCAATACCATATCGTAGTGAATTTTATTGTAGCCTGGCTCAAATGCAATATCCGTATAAGGTTTGACCGGAGATTCTACGGGAGTTACGATTGAAATACCGATTTTGGCACTCCGGTTTATGTAAAGAAAAATCCCGGCTACGATAATAACTATAATGAGCGCGCTAACAAGAGAAAAACGCAATGCAGGCAATAATACAAACTCTTTCCCTTTATCCCATTTTTTTGGGGTTTTTATGAAATCCGACGCTTTCATTTCCGGGGGAGTGAAAGCGGGTATGGATTCCACAAGCCTGTTAATGGAATGATATTCGTCAAGCGCCCGTTTGCATTTGCCGCAATTATTCAGGTGTTGCCGAAATTCTCTCTCCTCGTCGGGAGATATTTCTTTATCGATAAAAAATGATATTCTGTTTTGAAACTCATCACAATTCATTGAGTAATACCCTCCTTCCGGGCAATACTTGCAGCTTCTTTCCTTGCGCGGGTTAATTGGACGCCCACACTACCCGGCGTCATGCCGAGGATGTCGGCGATTTCCCTGTAACTTAAGCCAAGGTATTGTTTTAAAATGAGGACTGACCTGTTTGTCGGTTTCATTTTTAAGAGAATCTGCATCCCGGTATTTCTGTCTATGACCTGATTTTCCATATTATCAGAATAAGCTTCCGGGGTGGTGAAAAATAAGCGAATCCTGTTATACCAACTGCTCTGACGCCTTATGTGATCAATACATCGGTTTGTTGCAACGGAATATATCCAGGTGGATATTTTTGAGTCGCCCCTGAACCTGTCCATATTCTGATAAACCTTCAGGAATGTATCCTGTGTCAGGTCATGGGCGGTCGAAGTATTCCGGCACATCCGGACGCACAGATTGAATACCTTCCCGTGATACTTCTCGAATATAGCTGTAAATTTGTTGTCGTTTTTTTGGTTCATATGATTGTACTTCTCTGTTGTCGCTCCATTTAAAGCTGAAACCAGGAAAATTATAAAACATAATAATTTAATATTTAAATTATGACTTACGCAATTGTCATTCTGAGCGATACACGAGAGAGTTACTTTACTCCAATGACTTTCTCAAGGACGGGATTTCCTTGATCTACGGAGGTTTACATAGCGAAGAATCTCTTGAATAGTTGCCTGCAGGAGATCATTTGCCGCGGGTAGAGATCCTTCGCTGTGTAATAAATCGGAGGAATGCTAATCCCGTTCTTGCCAGGATTTATTCAGGAAAGGTAAAGATCGTATTCCGCTCAGGATGACAGTTTCAAGCATTTCTTTCCTGGAAATGAGTAAGTCCTGATTTAAATTATGACTTACGCAATTGTCATTCTGAGCGATACACGAGAGAGTTACTTTACTCCAATGACTTTCTCAAGGACGGGATTTCCTTGATCTACGGAGGTTTACATAGCGAAGAATCTCTTTAATATTTGCTTGAAGGAGATCATTCGCTGTGAGAAAAGATCCTTCGCTGATTAATACATCGGAGGTATGCAAGCCCCGTTCCTGAGAAAGGTTTGTTTTTTAAAGTAAACTGATCATATTCCGCTCAGGATGACAAGTCGAGTGATCGTCTTGTAGGAGATCCTTCGCTGATTAATACATCGGAGGTATGCAAGCCCCGTTCCTGAGAAAGG
>JAIORV010000067.1 GCA_021107945.1 Vulcanimicrobiota bacterium
GCTAAAGAAGAAGTCGCCGTCGAAGAAGCAGAACCTGAAGCTGAAGTGGTACCGGAAGAAGAAGTAATTGAAGAGATGGCTAAAGAAGAAGTCGCCGTCGAAGAAGCAGAAGCTGAAGCAGAACCTGAAGCTGAAGCGGAACCGGAAGAAGAAGCAATTGAAGAGATGGCTAAAGAAGAAGTCGCCGTCGAAGAAGCAGAACCTGAAGCTGAAGTGGTACCGGAAGAAGAAGTAATTGAAGAGATGGCTAAAGAAGAAGTCGCCATAGAAGAACCAGAACCTGAAGCTGAAGCGGTACCGGAAGAAGAAAAGGTAGTTCTTGAAGAGGAAGCAGTGGAAGTAAAGACTGAAACGAAGCCGCCTGCTCAGGATGTCGATACACTTGCAGGAGAGGATTCCGATGAAGATTCCGATGGTGCCGAAGAGAAATCAGATGAAGAGGTCAAGCGTTCACGGAGGCGAATCTCCAAACGCAGGAGCAGAAAGAAGAAAAAGAAAAAAAGATAACATATTCATTTCACATATTGATTTAAATGGCTGGTTTCATAAAAAACCAGTTATTTATTTATCTTGAAAAAGAAAACATCTCACCCTATGTCTGCTCCCCACTTTATAATATTCAGGAATACTCTTGTCGCATAGCCCTTTAACTTTTTGGGGGCATCTGGGATGGAGCTTGCAACCCGTTATTTTTTCTCCTACAGATGGAGGATTTCCGGGGAGATTCCTGAGTTTCTTGTTTTCTCCATAAATCGTGGGAACAGCGTCCAGCAGGGCTTTTGTGTATGGATGGCATGGATTTCCGAATAATTCTCCTGTGTCGGCCTCTTCCACAATCCAGCCCGAGTACATTATCACAACTTTGTGTGCTATATTTGCAATAACCCCCAGGTCGTGCGAGATAAATATAGTTGATGTATTGTATTCGTGTTGCAAATCTGACAGAAGCTTGAGGATTTGCGCCTGAATTGACACATCCAGGGCGGTTGTCGGTTCATCTGCAATTAGAATCCCTGGATTCAGCGAGAGGGCGGTTGCAATCATAATCCTCTGTCTCTGTCCTCCTGAAAACTGGTGTGGATACTCGTGAATTCTTTTTTCTGCACCTGTTACGCCCACCTTTTTCAGCATATCAACTGCAATTTCACTTGCAGAATTCCTGGATATTTTTTTATGTACTATAAGAGGCCTTGTCATCTGCTCCTCGATGGTGAAAACAGGATTGAGAGAAGTGAGGGGATCCTGGAATATCATCGCTATATCATTCCCTCGAATTTTCTGCATCTCTTTTTCTTTTAATTCAAGCAGGTTACAATCTTTGAAATAAATTTCTCCTGATATAATCTCGCCGGGGTGGGGGACAAGGCGGACAATAGATAATGAAAGAACCGTTTTACCACATCCCGATTCTCCTGCAAGCCCGACAACTTCCCCTTCATTCAATGAAAGGTCAACCCCGTCAACTGAAGGCATCACGCCGTCATCGGAGCTAAAATATGTTTTTAGGTTTTTTATTTCAAGTATTTGTGTCATTTTTAAATTCAGTAAAAAATTATAATTACTCACCTTTTATGTTTATTAATATTTTTCTTTTCTCCAGTATGTCCTGTATTGTAATGTCAGGATTTTATCCTTGGCAAATTCAAGATTGCTCTAACAGTTTTTTCCTGATCCGGATAATGTTGACATGAGTTAACATTATGTTAACTACTTGGCACTTCTAATTATCGATCTTATTTGGTAATATATACATGATAGTTATAAAGTCCCACATAACGGGAAGGAGAAGCTGTGATGAATATAGACAAGGCGAATTCAAAGGGTTTTACCGATATAAATGTCAGTCCCCCTGCCGCCAAACGGACGGAGAAAAAGGCGGATGTTGAGAAGCAGGAGACACCAAAGGACAAGATTGACATCCAGGGCAAGGAAGAATGGGGTGTTGGAAGCGGAATAAAGCGTGCCTGGGGTGGAGTTAAAGACTGGGTTCACGACAATGTCACCGGGCATAGTGTCGGTCCCGACGGCGAGAAGAGCGTTTCCCGTATCTGCTCCGATTACCGCTCAACCCACAAAGATTTTGCAAAAGCAGGGGCGGCCGTCGGTGGCGCGGTTGGAACAGCCGTCGGACTCCTGGAAGGATATTCCGAGGTAAAGAGCGATCAAGTTGAGCTTGCGTATGAATCCAAAGACATCGGTGATCCCAAGCTTACGGGATATTCCCACTATGCACAGGAAGACGGCCACTATGAGAGGTATTACACCGGTACCGATTCCGAAGGAAACTCCCAGTACTCGGAACGATATGTTGTTGACGGATACTGGCACCGCTTTTCCCCCAATATACGTTATGATAAAGTGGGATCATACAAGGTCCCGGGATATAATCACTCCAACAAATGGACTCCCATAAGCGCCGGATTCGCCGGACTGGTGGGAGGAACAATCCTTGGAGGAGTCTTGGGATTCTCGGTCTCTATGATAAATAAGCTTGTAAGAAACCGCGTGAGTGCAGGGCAGAAAAAGTAATTAATTAAATATATGAGATTCTTGTTAATAGGATTTTCCTGCCTTGAGAGGAGATATAAAAATGGAAATCAGAAGCACTGGAAACGATTATAATACAAAGTCCCCTGGCGCAGGCAAGGTTGATTTTAAGCCCCAGGAGCCGGAGGAACTCGGATATCAACCCCTGCCCGATGATTCATATGATTCGGGTGACAAAAAGAAAGGTTTTTTCAAGAGAACGGCCGATGGAATAAGAAAATTCATCAATAAGAATATAATCGGCCCTGCTGATAGATATAAGGATAATTTGAAGAGCGACTTTGGCACACAGGCGATGACGGCGGGCGGAGTTGTCGGAGGCGCAGTGGGAGCGATGATCGGGCACAGTGCGGCGGGCATGGAAGAAGCTCACATGCAGTCCGACACACTCACCTGGCAGGAGCCTACGATGCAACGAGAGCATCTGGGCAATATACCACGCGATTATTATTCCTGGTCACGCTGGGATTTTCGCAGTCATGATTACGACAGCAACGGCGCTCTTTCGGGAGGAAGCCGGGTCTATCGAAATGCCCCCGTTTACAATTCCGACGGCTCAGCGAGAGTGCATGATGTGACCGAGACCATAGACAGCAAGAGGTTTGGCAAATTCGCAGGCACATCAATGGGTCTTGCCTTGGGAACCGTCGCCGGTGTAATGGGCGGATTCGCAGTGGCAATGATAAGAAAGATAATAACCTCCGAGAGTGCAAAAGGATAAAAAAGGGGAAAAACTAGGGACAGCGCCCTATTTATTGGAAACCACTAAAGTGGCTATATGTTAGAGACAGAGCAAGGTTGATATGAATTCTATTCCCCCGAAGCTCTAATCTTTGATGACATTTATTATGCTTCCGTCACAATGACCTTTCAGCCTTAATTTTGGTGCTCTATTCCAATGGAAGATGCCCTTCTTTATTGAAAAAGCTCTGCAAATTGTCATTCTGAGCGGATCAAGAATGAGTTACTTTACTCCAATGATTTTCTCAAAGACGGGATTCTCTTGATGCTCGTGATTGGCACAGCGAAGAATCTCGGGCCTGATTGTTTAATGGAGCAAGTCTTGATAAAAAAGAGGGTTATTCTGAAGTAGATTTCCGGGGATGAGATCCTTCGCTGTGGAATAAATATATCCATCATCCGCAATCCATTATCCGTTTATCGGGATGGGGACATCCCTCCTACAGATTCGGCCAAGGTTTCCGTCCTTCTTATTTCCTAATTTCCTCAGAGGTAAAACTCCTCATTTCATCAACAAAAATCCTATTCTCATAATTGAAAAGCCCCCATTTACGGGGGCTCGTTATTTTTTATCCTGACTTCATTATCCTGACTTCATAATCCTAACCCGATCTCGATGTGTCGATTTCCTTTACTTCCTTAATAAATGACGATGTGTCATTAAATTCTTTGAAGACCGAGGCAAATCTGACATATGAGACATTGTCCATTTGTTTCAATTTTTTCATGATTATTGTTCCCACCACTTTGGCCGGGACTTCAGTATTTGATATTTTCCTTATTTCTTCCTCAACACTCTCGACTATTTTATCGATTGTCGCTTTAGAAATACCCCGTTTATTACATGCTTTCAAGATGCCAATTCTTACTTTTCGGCGATCGAAAAGTTCGCTTTTCTTATCTTTCTTTTTCACCATCAACGGCATACCACTATATCGCTCGTATGTTGTGAACCTCTTGTGACAAGCCTGGCATTCTCTCCTTCTTCTGACAGCCATGGCATCCTCAACTATTCTGGAGTCCATAACTTTGCTTTCCATTTCTTTGCAAAACGGGCATTTCATTATCCTGATTGCCTCCTCAGGAAGGCAGGTACTTCAAAGTCCTCGGACGAGATACTGGGGCGGAATGTAATATCCTCTTCCTCAATAAAGTGGCGTGTCTCGCCAAGCTCGCCGGGTGATGAGAATCCTGTGGCAATGACGGTAATCTTTATTTCTCCTTCTATTCTTTCATCCACTACCGCGCCGAATATAATCCTGGCGTCCGGGTCAACGGCATGTGATATAATCTCCGCCGCTTCATTAATTTCGAGAAGCGACATATCTTCGCCACCGGTGATATTGAAGAGAACACCCTTGGCGCCTTCAATTGTAGCTTCCAGAAGTGGGCTTGAGATTGCCGCTTTTGCGGCGTCAAGCGCCCGCTGTTCACCGGTTCCCACGCCGATACCCATGAGGGCGGAGCCTGCATTTCTCATAACTGATTGGATATCCGCAAAATCGACGTTAATCTTTCCTGGTGTCGTGATTATATCGGATATTCCCTGCACGCCATATCTCAGAACGTTATCCGCCACTCTGAAGGCGTCTATCAGTGATGTTTTCTTATCAACAACTTGTAACAGGCGGTCATTTGGAATTGTTATCAGGGTGTCAACCCTTTCTTTCAACTCGTTAATGCCCTTCTCGGCCATCATCATTCTCATTCTTCCCTCGAACGAGAAAGGCTTCGTTACGACTGCAACTGTGAGGGCTCCCACTTCCTGCGCAAGAGAGGCCAGAACCGGGGACGCTCCCGTGCCCGTGCCGCCTCCCATACCACAGGTGATAAATACCATGTCCGCTCCGTCAAGAACCTGGCGGATCTCGTCAATATTTTCCTCAATCGCCTTGTGACCGATCTCCGGATCACTTCCGGCGCCAAGTCCCTTGGTAATATTGCCCCCTATATGGATTCGCTGATCGGCGTCACAAAGAAAAAGCGCCTGGGCATCAGTATTTATAGCCAGGAATTCTACTCCCTTTAGTCCTTCCTGGATCATCCTGCTTACCGCATTGCAACCCGCTCCTCCGATTCCCACGACTTTAATTCCTGCAAAGGATTCTAAGTTAGTTATCTGTTCCTGCAGATCAAGGCTGTCCGACATTTATGAATCTCCTTCCAACCGAAAATTACAAAAATATTTCCACTGCTGTGCAAATTTATTCTCTATTCTTCAATCCGTTCAAAATACCTTGTATAAAAAGCTCAATATTCTAGCAGGCTTGTTTGATCCATTCCCATATGTCAGAAACGACGGTCAGGGCAGGATTTTTAACATTGCTTTCCCCTTGATCTTTTATTTTTGCGGCCGCCATTTTTAATGTGCCGACTACACTGGCAAATTCAGGATTTCCTTCCCATTCATTCAATCCGGGTATATGGGCGGGCTTACCTACACGGGCGCGAAGCTGAAGAGTGTTGCTTGCGAGATGGTTAATATCCTTCAAGCGAGCGGTACCCCCGGTTAAAATAGCTCCTGCAAGATATATGCCCTGGTCGTTCAGATTTTTTATTTCCAGCTTTATTTCTTCGAAAATCTGGACAAGCCTGGCCTCAATTATCTCGGCAAGCATTTTTCTCTGTACGTTTACAGCTTCACTCTCCGAGAATGAAATAGCCTCCATAACTTCGGATTCTTCATCGCCGGAAAGAAGCTCCGGATATGCCGCTCCTTTTGAAATCTTCAGTCCTTCAGCTTCTGAAAGAGGGATCTTGAAAATCAAGGCAATATCTCTTGTTATCTTATCGCCTCCGATTGGCAATGAGCGACAACTAATCAGATTTCCACTCTTGTAAGCGGCAATCTTTGTGGTTCCTGCACCCATGTCCAGAAGGAGAATTCCAAGCTCTTTCTCCTCTTTTTTTAATACAACTTCCCCAGCGGCGATTGTTGAAAGTATATAACCGTCCTTTTCCAGCGTAAGTTCCGTCATCTCAAGAGCACTTGTAATTGTCTGTAAGTACATATTGATACCGGTAACAAGGTAGGCGTCAACCTCCAGGCTGGTGCCACACATCCCGACGGGATTTGTTACTCCATTATAGCCGTCGATCCGATATCCCCGGGGAATGACGTGTATAACCTGACGGTCCCGTGGCAATTCAATACCACCGGCCGTTCTTATGACACTATCCACATCAGATTGTGTGATCTTGTGACTTTTATTCGTTATTTCTATTTTTCCGAGATTCGTCCCAGTTGCTATATGCTCTCCCGATATTCCTGCGAAAACATTGTGAACCTGTATCCCTGCGGAGTTCTCAGCCTCGATCACGGCCAGTTCGATGGACTTGGCGCATTCTTCAAGATCCGTTACTACGCCCATCTTTATTCCATGTGAAGGAGATTGCCCTTTTCCGATGATTTCAATGCCGGTTTCCATATTATATTGAGCAATTAAACAACTTATCTTTGAAGTACCTACATCAAGGACAACAATAGATTTTTTATCAGGCACTTCATCTCACCTCCGAGGTTTTCTGATAATAATAACTTGAAACCGCCGTATAGTTATCAATTTCCCGTAAAGTGACCGTAATGGAAATGATAACAAAACTACCCCCATGACTAACAAGAGAAAATCAAACCTTTGTTCCCGGGGATAAAAAGCAGGCAAACTCTCGCCACAAGATCTATGAAATACTCATTATTAATTTATTATATATCAATATCAAGAAAGTTTTTCAACTCTTGTTTGCCTTGCAATTTTTCAATTGAGAGGCAAAAAAAAACTTCATAGTTCTATACTGTCCCTTGCCTGGAACCCTGTCGTATCAAAGAAACGACTTAATGTCTTATTCTAACTTCACTTATATTTTAACCAGTGATATATAATTATCCTTCCATAAAAAAATAAAAAAACGTAATTAATTAACCTTAAATATTGATGGTAATTATTCAATGCAAAATGCGCTCGCAAACCTATCGCGGGTTTTTAAACCCGCCAAAAAAACCATCACATAACCTTATCCTTTACCCGGATAATATTGTTTTATTATTGGGAGTATAATTAATATGAGGTGTAAGCGAGGTGCATTTTTTACAATCGTAAATATGAGCATTGCCCCATCGATCCCTTGAAACCATTATGGTCTCTGTGTTGAAAAAATACGTGCATTTTGTACAATCCGTTTATCGGGATGGGGACATCCCTCCTACAGATTCGGCCTGCGTTATCCGTTTTCCGAATCCCTCTGTGGGATCTGAAACGAGTTGGGAGGGGGCTTTTGCGGTGAAAAAAATGTCGTCAAAAATTAGCCTGTGGTGAGGGTCGCGAAAATCGAGGCTGGAAGCTTCTTTTACAGTGAGAGGAATAAATCAAATGAAAAAATGGCGTTATATCATACGTCCCGACTTTATACGAAGATATACTATATTAAATTCAGCGCCCAACAAGAAAACTATCGCCGAAATATAAATCCATAAAAGCATTCCGAGAAGTCCGCCAATTGACCCATAGATTGCGCTCAAATTCGCCATATTCTTCATATACCAGATGTAGCCAAACTCGGCGATTTTCCAGCAGATTGTCGAGCAAATCGCGCCGGGAATTATTTCTTTAATGCTTACCCTTATATGGGGCAATACTTTGAAAAGGAGTAAGAAAATAAGAAACACAAGGAACGTGGAAATAAGCCATTTGTTAATTATTCCCCAGAATGCCATTTGAGAGAGAGAAATATTGAGGATTGGGACTTTCAATTGTGTCAGATAGACGATTGTTGTGGAAACAAGCATTGAAAAACCTAATATCAGTCCCATCATAAAAATAAGGAAAAAAGCAAGTAGATTTCTTCCTATTACCGAGCGGAAGTGGGGATTTCCCCAAGTCCGGTTAAGACTGTACTCCATTGCAAGGAATAATCCCCTGCCTGTCCACAGTAAAATAAGTATTCCGACAACTCCGATTTTTTCCCTGTCCTGCGCAATTGTTTCAACGTTATTTGTTATAAGCTCAATCTGACTGGGGAAAAATTTCTGGAGAAACTCTATGATGCGAACAAGTGCTTCTGTATGTCCCAGTGTGAATCCCAGTCCACTTATTGATATCAGCAGAATCGGGAAGATAGAGAAAATCCCAAAAAACGCAATTCCTGCGGCAAGATGAAGACAACCGTCCCGGTTGAATTCAAGTATTGTATTTTTTATTAACAGATACCAAAAGTACAACCTGGGTTGTTTTTTTATCTTTCTATATATGGAATCTTTTAGCTCATTAAGTTTTTGCATTTTATTAATTCTGAGATATATATTCACCGCAAAGGACGCAGAGGATTTACATGGTTTTTCCACTACCAAATTATGGAGGATGCGAAGAAACAGAGAATTCTTTTTCTTGATTCCCCGCATTCATAAGCGGTAAAACTCTTGCTTTCATCATAGGGGTGGACAGTTACTTGTAAGGTATATATTCGCTGCAAAGACCATAAAGAATTTAGAAAAAACCTTCGCATTCTTTGTTTCTTTGCGGTTTAAAAAAAATCCTCCTTATAGAATAACAAGCATTCCCGGGGTAGAATAGTTACACTATTGAGATAGTTAAATCTTAAAGAGTTGTCGAATAACAATCAACTCTGTCATTATGCCAAGAATATCCTTCCAGGAAACAATATCCGCATGCGGTATGTAAATCACATCTCCGGGTCTAAGTTCGATTTCTTCTTTCAAGTTTCCCGTTAGAATTGAGCGTAAATCTATGGTAGATGCCTTTATATTGTCACCCCTCTGGGATATTATCTTAACATGGCGAAGCTTTGCCTTTCTTGTGGGTCCGCCTGCCAGGGCGACATATTCCTTAATTTTATTTCCAACATTATACTGGTATGCCCCCGGTGCCCTGATTTCACCAAGGATGTAAACACTATCGGGCATCGCCGGCACTATCAGTGTGTCTCCTTCTCGCAGCGCCACATTTTGCGATTCGTCTCCTCCGCTCATCAACTTTCTCAAATTCACGGAGATTACCTTCACATTACCATTTTTGAGAGGTCTTTCCACCCTTGCTTTTTGGACATTTGCTTTCACGGTGGTTCCACCCAGGGCAACGACCACGTCTTTAACAGTTTCACCCTTTTTCAGATTGTAAAGGCCGATTTTTTGTATCTCCGTCTCGCCTGTGAGTTTGTTGATTGTTGTGCTGAAGAAATTTGCACCTTTTAACTCGCCTATTACTCGGATTTTCTTTGAAAACATATCCAGATTGGGTACATATATATTATCTCCGTCAGACAGTAAAATGTCCTTTTCACTCTCGAATTTTTCAACATCAACTATCCTGTCGAGATCAAGTTTCTTTATCTCCAGTTCTCCGTCTTTTATCCTTGTAAGTCTTCCCTCGGATAGAACCGCCCCGGGTTGAAGCTCCGCCATTTTTATTATATCAGTAATTCTTTCTCCCGGGATGATTTCAAATGTCCCCTTGCGTCGAAACGCGCCGTCAAGAGTAATCTGCTCTTGCATTAGCGGGACGAATATTACCGATTTTTGCTCTATTAGCTTGTTTTGTCCCTCTTCTCCAAGGAAATACCAGGAGAAAAGGTCGATGTTTCCAACTTTTTTGCCCCTATCATCCCTCAGGAGAACATTCCTGAGGGACGCATTATCCTTAAGCCCTCCCGCCATTCCGATTGCATCACATATGCCAATGACCGGGGTTATTACATACGTGCCGGGATTTGTAACTTCGCCAAGAATTCGGACCTGAATGGTGCGTAACTTCGTTATTTCCAGGTGTACTTTGAAATCGCGATAATAACGCTTCATTATGCGATAGACTTTATCCTTAGCCCCGTTTATTGTATGCCCTTTTACAACGATATCACCGGCGGGATAAAGAAAAATAGACCCACCGGGACGAACCATAACCCTGTTTTCCTCGAAAAACCTGCCATATATAACAATTCTAAGGCCATCGCCGGGACCCAGGATATATTTTTCAGGGTTGATAAATGCAATGTCCGAGCGGGCAGCCAATTCTGTCGCCTCCGGGAATTTTATCTTTGTCGCCGGAGGTTTTACCGTACCACTTTCTCCGCTTTTTCCGAGCTCTTCCTTTGATTGGGATGATGCTCTCTGCATAATGCCGGGTCTCTGGACACTTCTCATCAACTCGCGTTTTATTGATTCCATATCGCCGAAGGGTAACTCCTGGGCGAAAACAGAGTGAGAATTCAATAAAGTCAGTATAATCAATATTTTTATTGTAAGAATTTTAAGGATATTCATGGTAATAATAAAGAGAGAGTATCTATTCACCGCAAAGACCACAAAGACCACAAAGATTTTTGTAGGAGGGATGTCCCCATCCCGATAATATCCTTTTGCGTATTCTTTGTGTCCTTTGGAGATTTACGTTTTTATATCCTCCTTATAGCTATAGAATGACAAGCATTTCGGGGGGTTGAATAGTTACCTTGCATCAGTAAATATTCACCGCAAAGATCACAAAGACCGGGGTTGCAAATTCAGTTCTTCTTTAGAACAGATTCTCCTTTAACTGCATAGAAGAAATGATCGTCACAACCAAAATATATCGTGCCGTCCCGTCCGATGGCAGGCGAGGAATTTACCGCTCCACCGGTGTGAAATCTGAATACCTCCCCGCCTTTCATGTCTATGCAATATAGCGATCGGTCATTACACCCGATATATACCTTGCCTTTCGGATCAACAATGGGAGAAGAGCGTAACTCCCTGTAGGTGTTGAATTTCCACAGGATTTTGCCTTTCCTGTCAATTGCATATAAAATCCCTGCTGTTGTGCCAATATGAATGGTTTTCTTTACGGATATACAGGGGGATGAAAATATCTCTCCTTTAAGTTTTTTCTTCCATATTACTTTGCCGGATAGATTTATGGAGTATAGTATTCCTTTTTCAGAAGCGATATATATCCTGTTGTCATCATCATCAACGGCGGGAGATGAAAACACATCGGAGCCAAGGTTAACCTTCCACTTTAGCTTTCCCGCAGGATCTATCGCATAAATATGCTTGTCCTCAGATCCCACATATATAACTCCTTTTTTTGAGATCGCCGGTGAGGAGAATATCCTGTCTCCTGTCTTGAATTTCCACCTGACGGTTCCGTCCTTTCTGAACGCATACAGGTTTCCGTCTTCAGAACCAACATATATTGTCTTGCCGTCCGGTGAGAAATTTGCCGATGAAAATATTTCGCCATGAGTGCTGAAACTCCATTTGGGTTTACCGGTATCGGGCATGGCATAGAAATCTCCGTTTTCACAACCCACATAAATCATGCCGTCCCCGGAAATTGCAGGCGATGCGAAAATCCAGTCGGGGGCTTTCCATTTCCACAATACTTCACCTATGGGAGAGAATGCGTACAGATGTGAATCGTGACATCCCACATAGATTTTGCCTTCACCTGATATTGCCGGGGAAGAAAACACCTTGTCACCGGTTCTGTATTTCCACCTGAGAACACCCCGGTCAGTCCCAATATAAGGCGATCTTCCCGTATTTCCCCGATCCGCTCTGTATTTAGGCCACATGGGCTTTTTATCGGGAATGCTGTCGGGTGAGTGGGGTTGAGATTCAGCAATACTTTTTGCAGGGGACGGAGAACCGGATTTTATCATCCCCTTTCCGGGGGATACCGTGTTACAGCCGGTAAATAGAAGTGCAAATATAAAGATATATATTAGAGATAACGGTTTATGATTTGCGGACTGATTTATCATATTCATCCTTCTTCGAGCTAATTTTTTATGACATTTATGCTTCTTTCTAAAAAATAAACTCCGTTTCCTCTGTAGTTAATAGCCGCCTCAAGTCAATATTGATAAAAAGAGCTCAAACTGTTATTATATTATAGCAAATCGTAAAGAATATTTCAGATTCGATCAGCGGAATAAACACACTTATATATCACAATTTCAAGAAAGGAGAGTCGGTTATACAATGAACACCAAAAAAAACACCGGGAGAATCGCCTTTCTTCTGATTCTTGTTTTCTTATTAACCGCTCAGATCCTTGCAGGCGACAAGAAAAAACCGGCCGATAATCCCGGAGATAAAACACAGGAAACAAAAATCAGGATGTTTGAATTCTCCAGCGGAGGCAGATACCACCCGTCGGGATACGGAGAATGGATTGTCAAGCTTGAATCTGACGGTGAAATGTCGGTATCTCACAAGATGAGAGGCAGGAAGAAGAATTATAAGTCTTTCAAATTGACGGAAGAAGAAAATGAAAAAATATGGAAAACGGTTGATTCAATAAATGTGAAAAAGCTGAAATCATCCACAAGACCCGGAGTGCCCGACGAGGTTAAATATACTTTCACCCTGAGCGACGGCGACAGGAAATATAAAAAGAGCATCTGGATTAATGATGCCCGTGAAAAAAATGATGTAATGACACTTGTAGATTCACTGGCCGGATTAATCAAAAAACATCTAAAAAGAAAGCCTGTAATGAAATAAAAATAAGGCAGACATTCACCACAGAGGTTATTAAAACATGAAGAATCCCGATAAAATCTCTGCGTTCTGCGTCCTCTGCGGTGAATAGTAATAAAAAAAACAAGCCGGAGTTATAAACCCCGGCCTGCCTTATTTATAATTAATCCTGTTATTTTTCCTCTTTGGGTGGTTTTTTCTCGGAATCGGGTGGAGGAACTTCCTTTTTACCGTCTTCTTTTACATCCTTCTCATCCTTTTTCTCGTCGGACTTATCGGCTGACGGTGTTTTTTCCTCTTTCTTATCTTCTTCCACCTTATCCACATCAGGTTTCTTCTTCTTTTCTTCGTCTTTTTTTACTTCTTTGTCCTTTTTCTCGTCAGGCTTCTTTTCCTCGCCTTTTACCTCTTCAGGTTTCTTTTCATCTCCTTTTTTCTTCCCGGATTCAGGAGATACTTCCACTGCCGGTGACGGAGATTCTGACGGGGATTCTTCCGTTTTCGGTGAAACCTCAGCTCCCGGTGTGGGAGTGCCTTCCACCTCGTCTTCCGGAGTCTCACCTTCTGTCGGACTTTCTTCAGGAGAAGGCGATTCTTCCGGTGATTCTTCCGGTTCCGGAGTTACCACAGGCTCTATCGGGACCTCCGATTCCTTTTCAATAAGCTTGTGGATTGACGAGTATTGGGGGAAGCCTTCAGTAATACCAAGTGTTTTGAAGTATTCACCCTGTGACACTATGGTAAAGACCTTTTTATCTTCGGAGACTTCATACCCTCCGCTATATGTATCCTGTCCTGCGACAAGGTTAAGGGGAATCTTATCGATATATCGTGGTACAAGCCACAGTAATGAATTGGGATATTCACCTCTGTGATTCCTGGAGTATTCTGCAAGTGCGCTTGCAAGCGAATCAAGGGCTTCAGTAGATTTGCGATGCTGATATCGAATCCTTGTGCTTATAGCGCCTGGATCCTCGGCAATCTTGGAAAAGCTGAGAATCACCATGCCAAGAGGTAGATCCTCGGTTTCCTTCTTCAGTTTTTCCTCGGTTTTATCCTCGGGTGGAGGTTGTCCTTCCTCAGGCTTTTTCTCCGGTTCGGGTTCAGGCTCCTGGATATTTTTCATCTCTGTGAAATTGCTTGTGAATGTATAGAGATTGATAGAAGTTGAAGACGGGTCAATAAGCCATTTGTCTCCTTTTAGATTCAAGGTATATGTATTTTCATACTCCTTGCTTACAGGCCCGAACTGATCTGTCTCCTTGACCTTGACCCTGACCTTGTTTTTGCCTATCGCCTTGATATCAAGCACCTGGAAATTCAGTATTTTCCATTCGCCATAAACTTGTTTTCTACCGGGCGCCTGCATCCTCTCAATTTTTGAATATGCAGGAAAATTCTCTGGTAATCCCGCCGATTCAAATGCTTTACCTTTCACAAAAACAGTATAGTTCTCGGCATTTTTATCAAATTCATATCCATAATCTCCACCTCCGGGTATGGGCGGAATTTTGTTTATGAAATGGGGTACCAGTTGTCCCAGTTCATCGGGAAATTTTTGATGAAGGCCATAATATTTATCAATTGCTTTTCCCACAATTCCCAAATTAATAAGAGCCAGGTCAAGGTTTTTATTTACAGTCATCTGTGGAGTTAACTGTCTCATAAACTCAACAAATACTTTCTCATACTTCGGGTCTAATTCCAGTCCGGTTCCCGTTTTGAGAGCTTCGCTATATTTTCCCTCTTTGACTGCGCCAAGGTAGTTCATCACCACCAATTTTGCATTCTTTTCGCGCCCGCCTGTCTGCATAGATGAAATAAGGAGGTATATTACAACGATCAACACAAGACCCGCTGGTATTGCAAGCCATTTCCAATCAATGCCCTTCTCTTTTTTAGCTTTGCCTTCAGCTTCTTCTTCCTCTTCTTCCTCGTCTTTTTCGGAAATTTCAACGAGGGGAGAACCGCATTTATCACAGAATTGGGAATCATTATCATTTTCAGTCCCACACAACTCACATATAATAGACATTAAATTCCTCCTCTTATTAAGGCCGTTATTTTAATTCCTCATTATGGAATGACAAGCATTCCAGGGGGTTGAATATTTACAATTTCATTACCCTATTCAGTCAGATCATGTGAAAGAATAGCAATATCAACTTCTCCCTCTTTCTCTCCCTTTTGAATTGTTACTATCGTGCCGGTTCCCTTTCCGGATTCTTCAGGAAGAGAGGTTATTACAAATCCTTCTTCAGTCGATTGTACTACAGGATTTTCAATTTGTTTGACGTAGAAATCCTTGATATCCTCAATTTTACCCTTTGATTTAAGCTTGACGGTATTTGTATTGATTTTCCGTCCACTGGGATGATTGGTCTTGGCTTTCACGCCTTCTATAACTTCTGCTTTGGGATAAAATTTCACCGGGAAATCGGATTCCTTTACATCCTTTGTCTTCTTCGCCACAACTGTTCCATCTTTTCCCTCGACTTTTATACTTCCCTCGTCGCCTTTGGTGACGACCTTGACCTTGCCCTCGGGACCTTCTATCTCAACGATGCCTTCTTTTGCATCTCCTTTTATTTTCACGGTTCCTTCTTCACTTTCAACAACTACTTCTTTTTTATCCTTGTCAGTTGTAACCTTTTCACCTGTGGGTGTGGTTGTTGTTTGTCTGCTGGAGCATCCCACCGCTATTGATATGAATAGTAAAAAAACCATAAATAGCACCAATAATTTTCCAAACTTTTTCATAATAATAAACCTCCTGAAATTAATATTTTCAGGGCTTTTTTCGATTTTGCCCTGTTGATTCCTTCTCCCGCATCACAGTAAAAACCTCCACGGGCTTGATTTTTCCTTTCAAGCTGACTTCGCCAAGGGAACGAGTCTCAAGGTCTTCTTTAACATACTCATATGTAGTTGGGGAAATTATTATAGTTGAGTTTAACACCTTACTCTGTCCCTGAAGTCTCGATGCGACATTTGTCGTGTCACCGATAGCCGAGTATTGCTTTGCTCCCTCCGCCCCGACAATTCCAATGGCTACAATGCCCGTGCATACTCCTATGCCGATCTCAAATTGCTCCCTGTTCTCAACTCTCCATTTTTCCCGGAGTTCATCCAGTGCATCATTCATATCAAGAGCCGCCTTGCATGCCAATAGTGCGTGATCTTCCCTTTCTATTGGTGCGCCGAATACGACCATCTGAGCATCACCCATATAATCGAAAACACGACCTTCGTATTTGTGAAAAATCTTGACCATGGCGGCATGATATTCGTTGAGCATGTCAATAACTTCGGTGGGGGTCATATTCTCGGAGAGATCAGTATATCCGCGAATATCGGAAAATAATATGGATACTTCCT
Organism: Vulcanimicrobiota bacterium; assembly: GCA_021107945.1. Taxonomy (GTDB): domain Bacteria; phylum Vulcanimicrobiota; class JAJTBE01; order JAJTBE01; family JAJTBE01; genus JAIORV01. The sequence goes on from JAIORV010000067.1 coordinate 16,139, forward strand.
TTTCCACTCCTCCCATCTTTGAATGCTTATCGGACGCAACCATCTGATCAACTACTTCTTTGGCTACAAATTGGCCGAACAGTTTTCTTGTCCTGAAAAATTGCAATGCGGATATGACAAGAGCGCCGGAGAATATGACAAACGCGGGTTGAACCCAGTTCAGCCATATGCCTGCTTTGAAAAAGTAAAAATTGATTGCCGAGAAAATAATCAGAATTCCTACTGACACCAGCGCCAGGATCTTTACATTTGCAACCCTTGACAGAAGCAAGCCATAAACCAGTATTAACAATAAAACTATACCCACATTTACCAGGTTATCCGGTTTCTTAATAAATCCACGGGTCATCATTGTATTGATGACATTTGCGTGAATCTTGGCCCCGTACATTTTGGGCTGAGCCGGGACATGGAAATCGTCCCTCATTCCCGGCGCCCATGCGCCCAGAATCAATGTTACGCCGGATAAATCCGTTATCTTTTTGGGATCATAGAGCTTGTAAAAGCTTCTTGCCGCCAGGTTCTGAACCATTCCCTTGCTTTTTGGAATATAATAATCGATATATAGAACATAACCCTCATTCGTTGGTATTACAATGTCTCCAACAATTATCTTTTCTTTCTCATATTTGATATCATCGGGAGAGACTTTATTAATAAGTGCGAATGCCACAAGATCAAGAGACGGATATATCTCGCCGTTATGTTGCATTGCAAGTCTTACTCTTCTGACGACTTTATCGGGATCTTCTATATAATCAATAAACCCTGTTGCCGTGGAAGCTTTCTCCAGGTTCTCAACCACCGGTGCCGCTCTGACTTCGAACTGGCTCACGGGCACAAAACTATATGGGAGAATTATATCGAAACCTGCGTTTTTTATAGCTTCTTCAAACTTCTTGTCCGCCTGTTTCGGTTCCTGAAAAAGAATGTCAAAAACAAGCAAGTCAGGCTTATTATCCCTGAGATTGGAAATCAATTCCACATATCTTGTCCTGTCCCAGGGCCAACTTCCCAGCTTATCAAGACTGGTCTGGTCTATTGCAATAATTCCAATTTTATCGGTATATTTTGATCCCCTGAGATGTTTCAGGCGGGCATCATATGCGTCCATTTCGAGATTCTTTGAAATGGGCAGGAAAAAAAAGAAAACACTGAGGGCAAGTATTGCCCCCAGAGCAATCCAGGAATGTCCGAGTTTTTCTAAAAGCTTTTTCATAATATTTTATCGTGCAAACTTATTTTTTAGGCTCCTTTATTTTGAATCTATTAAGGGCGCCGTCCATATCAGGAACGCTGTCCTCTTTTTCGAGAGGAGTAACTTTCCAGTAATACTGCTTATCTTTTGAGAAAACAGATCCCGGATTCTCCATAACAAGATAACTCTCCGTCGATTCCTTGCTCAAAACCGGGCTGTCCAGGCTTTCTTTTTCAGATACCACTATCTTATATTTGTTAACACCCATTACCGGCGTCCAGTCGAAAATCATTTGCTCCTTCAAAGGAAGAATGTCGCCTGAAGGATACATTCCCTTTATTCCCAAGGTGGCATAATCTGCCATTTTGATTATCGCAGGAGTAGCGGCAGGCGCAATGGGCTTTCCTTCTTTATTCAGAGGAATTACTGTCCAAAAATAATCCCACCCGGGCTTCAATGCGCGTGCATAGGCCGGATATGTCAATTCTGTCTCTTTTGTCTTTGCTATCATATAAAATTGAGGATCTTTTTCACCTTTTTTCAGGGGTTGCATTGAGACGATGACCCTGTATGCCTCGGCGCCGTCAACTTTATCCCAGGTGAATTTGGGGTAATATGATTTTAAAGTCCCACCGTTGGGCTTCAAATTCTTTGCTTTCTCGGCCTTCTTCTTTTTGGGGGGCTTTCTTTGCCCAAATATTCCACTTGGAATTCTTACCGGTACTCTACTTCGAATATGACTTTTAATATACGATTCCGGGTTATCAACAAGGCTCATTGTCTGGTCGGCCATCCTTAATGCCCTATGTGCCCTGGTTCCAATCCTGCCCATAAACCGGGCGGCAAAAACTCCGATAATTGCCTGTGCTCTGGGATCGAGACCGGGGAATCTGCCGTTAAGGACTTCCCTGAGCTTTGAAACAGCGACTCTTTTTCTCGCGAAAGGCTTGTTAAGATCGAAAAGTAGTTGATCGCCGGCTCTGAGAGTCTCAACTTTGCCCGAACTGACGGTAAAGTCAACTACTCCGTGGAGAACCGAGACCTCTTCATGACTTGTAGATGGATCCCAGGAGATAAAAAATTCCGTTCCTTTTACTCCCAAAACGCCTTTTCCGGTTTGTACCTTGAGATTATTGTCCTTGCCGCGGATTTTCGCCCATATAGCACCGGATTTCACAACCAGGCTTCTCACAATCGAGCGTTTTGTAATATCCTTAACCTGTGTCGAGGTTATAATCTCGATTTTTGTATTTTTATTCATACCGATCTGGCTTCCATTGAGCAACTCGATACAGGCCACTGTGTTGCCGTCGGTTTCAAGCTTGTCAAGCTTATAGTCGGCCATATTTACACGTCCCTGGAACCAGCCGGAATTTACTCTCTTGATTTTCAATCCGTCTCCCTGGACAGATATCACATCCGCCACATACTCAAGTCCTGATTTTTCTCTATTTGCGTAACATGTGGGGGGAACACCTTTTCCCATAAAAACGAAAATTAACGATAATAAAATTGATAATACAATTATTACCACCAGTTTCTTTCTCATAATAAACACCCTTTCTCGCATCCTGTTAAATATCCCTAAACAATTAAACAACTATAAACGATTTTTATTTCAACAATTAGTAATATTATCCTTTTGGATAGAATAAAACCCGATTTAAACAAGTTGAAGGATCATGCTGTCTTCCGACGAATATTTTTTAGTGATATATATTGGAGTAATAGGCGCATCCTCGTGCGATGAAAAAATCGCTACCTTTGCCTATAAGGTGGGTATGGCAGTTGCCGAATCAGGGGCTATCCTGGTTTGCGGCGGGATGGGCGGTGTTATGACCCAGGCCTGCCGGGGAGCCAGGGAAGCTGAAGGAATTACCATAGGCATTCTTCCCGGAGACAGTCGTTTATCGGGAAATCCATACCTGACTTATGCCATTCCCACCGGTCTGGGCGAGGCGAGAAACAGCATTGTTGTAAAATCAAGTGACGCCGTTGTAGCGGTGGATGGCTCCTATGGAACGCTCTCGGAGATTGCTTTCGCCCTTAAATGGGGAAAGCCCGTCGCCGGAATCGGAACATGGGAATTGAAAAATCATACGGGGGAGACCGCGCCGATCACATATTTTAAGGATCCCGTCAGTGCCGTAAAATGGGCAGTCGAATCAGCGAGCATAGGAAAACGGGAAATCTGAAAGGTAGAGTAAATGGCGCCCACCGTTTCACCCCCTATATTTCAGGAAAAGGATCTGAGCTATTACCTCCGGATGATCCGGAGAGAATACTCGGAATTTGAGGAGCCGGTACCTCAAAAATCCGAAGGATCTGCCCACGTCAGGAATATTGTTGTTGTATTCGGTTCCGAGTCAATAGGGAAGGGCAAGGAAGGACTCGGAAAGAAGCTCATGTACCTCCTTCTTCAGTCCTTGATAAACGGATCAACAAAACCACGGGCAATTATTTTAATGAATGACGCGGTCAAAATGTCCAACGGAAAATCCGAGTCCATGAAAAAGTTGGTTGCTCTGGAAGATCAGGGATCGAAGATAATGGTATGTGTTTCCTCTGCGGAAGAATACGACCTGGCGGATAATATGCAAGTGGGTTTTCTTGCAAGTATGGATGAAATCTGCGAAACGATTATGACAGCCTGGAAAGTAATTACACTGTAAAAGAGATTTCCATATAATGTATCGAAATCATTAATAGCTACTATATATTTGGGGGAACCTTCAACAAACAAGTCTTATAGCTTTAAGCCGCTGAAGCGGCTTATTATAAATCTATCTTTCCTTGAGCCGCTTCAGCGGCTTGCCAGGATTTCGCTCTACCCCACAAAGAACCCCGGCCTTCGCCAGGGCAGGCGCAATGATAATTATTTTAACCTTTGTGGTCTTTGCGGTAAAAAAATGTTTTAATTGGAAAACAAAAAGAAAATTACTATAGAAATTGAAAGGCTAATAATATGGACAACATAAAAGAAACAACAAATTCAAAACCGACCTCAGAAAAGAATCTTGAGGTTTCTATCACCATCCCCACTTACAATGAACGCGATGGGATCGAGGATCAGATAAGCTGTATTTTCAAAAGCCTGGATAAGGCAGGGATAAAAGGCGAGGTTGTTATTGTTGACGATAATTCTCCTGACCGCACATGGGAATTCTGTGAGCAATTAAAATCAAAATACAACCTGATGGTAATAAGACGTCCCGGCAAACTGGGACTTGCATCCGCAGTCATAGACGGGTTTAAGGCATCAAATGGCGATATAAAGGGAGTAATGGACGCCGACGGAAGCCATGACGCCGCAATATTGCCTGATATGATAAGGGCTATCCAGGCGGGCGAATGTGACCTGGCAATAGGGAGCAGATATATACCCGGAGGAGGCACAAAAGATTGGCCCTGGACAAGAATATTCATATCCAAGTTCGCCATTATGCTGGGCAGACCGCTGACAAGCGTGAGGGATATAACATCGGGATTCTGCCTTTTCAAAAAAGAAGTAACAGAGGGGATAAAACTGGACCCCATAGGATGGAAAATCGTCCTTGAGATAATAATAAAGGGAAATCATAAGAAATGGAAAGAATTCCCATACATGTTCAGAGACAGAGAAAAGGGCGAAAGCAAGATCGGCAAGGGAGCAGTAATAGACTATCTAAAGCACCTTATAAAATTATGGAAATACATGGGAGAGAATGATATAAAGAGGGTGTAAGGGAGTCCGGATTGCAGATTGCGGATCTGTTTTTTTACCACAGAGATCACAGAGGACACGGAAGAGAACGGATAAGGGATGTCGGAGACTCCCATTACGTAGCGCGGGTTTTTAAACCCGCCAATCAACAAAAATATCCCCAATAACGTAGCGCGGGTTTTCAAACCCGCTAAAATATTGTGTTTCAATTTTGGATAGGTACTATTATAAAACCGGGTGTTATCTTAATCCGATGACGAATAGACGCCACGGACAGCCAAATAAACAAGCTTGTGTATGAGTTGTATGGATTTACGGAGGAGGTTGAAATCGTGGGGGGAAGTATGAAATAGTATGCTGATCTCAACGAAGCAGGAACGCTTTTTCGTGTAAAGGTGATTCCTTCCGAATGGAAAACAAGCTATTTGTGGGAAGATTTCAATTAAGCAACGTAGCCAAACATAGAAAAAGAAGATATCAATTGTCCTTGATTAATCTAATAGTGAATCTTAAATACTGCAAGGCAAATAATAGCATGTGGAGGTAAAAATGTCTATCTTTGAGAGCATGATAATAAGTAGGAAGTACGATTTGGAGGAGCCACTAATAGAACATATTGAGAAGATAGCAAAGACGTTCGAAAAACAAGTATATCAATTGGCAATAGAAAGCAAAATTCCAATTATGAATATCGATATTCTTGCGGCGAATTGCTTCTGGGGTGCTATTGATTCCCATTCTTTTTATTTTGTTTATATATTGAAAACCGGAGATACGGAGTTGCATTTTCGGAATCTCTTAAATCTCGATATTGCCGGATTGGAGAACCTTATAAACCATATTAAACTGAAAATGGGCAAACTAATTTTCGCTTTTGAATTGCCAATTGGGTTAGTCCTTCAAAAGAATCTTATCATTGAGAAGCTGATTGAAAGGGAGGCCAAGAACTATATACTTCAACTCACCAAAAGGATAAAAGAAGAGGAGGAAAAAAAAGCTGAAGACCAGAAATTTCAGTCTGTCAAAGCGACAAAGCTACATGAAGAAAGGAAAGCAATTATGTTATCAGAAGTTCCTATTGGAATACAGGAAAGCTTGGAAAAATTCAAAAAGGACTTCCCCGATCCAAATAAAGTAGCATTCATAATACTGCCATTTAGAGAAACAAAAGCACACAATAAAATTGATGATGCAATAAAAAATGCCTTAAAAACAAAAGGTATTGCTGGAATTAGAGCTGATGATTTTTCATATCATGACGATCTATGGCCAAATGTATTGACATATCTGTATGGGTGTGGATTTGCGTTTGCGGTATTTGAACGAATTGAAAATGATAGTTTTAATCCAAATGTCTCATTGGAGGTAGGATACTTACTTGCATTAAGGAAGAATGTTTGTCTCTTGAAGGACAAAACGCTTAGCACCCTACACACCGATCTTGGTGGCAAAATTTATAATAAGTTTGATCCTCAAGATCCAGATGGAACAATTCCGGAAGTTATATATAAATGGCTAAGGGAAAAAGGTTTATATGTTTCTAATGATGCCACACCAATCTCAGTTGAGAAGAATATAAAAACGGAATCTGAAATAAAAAAACTTGAAACATTTCGAATTGATTTTAATTATGAGGGCGATCCAATATCGGTTGGCTGGTATAATTATTCAAAGGAAAAAGAGGGGGAATTTTATACAATTTATGATGAGGAAATTGGAAGAAGAGTCTTGGAAATTAATTCTCCTCATGGAACAAAATTCGGCATTGGATATCCGCAAGACGAAAATAAAATAAAAATTTTTGGAAAGCACAATTTTAAATTCAAAATAAAAACAAAAGAATCTTTTTTCTTCTATGTACGAGTTGCAGATAATAAAGGGAAGGAAAAATATTTGGAATATACCACATCTCATAAAAATAGTGAACCTGTAATTCGTGAAAAAGGGCTTGAAGGGGTCTTTAGAATAGATCAAAAATGTATTGATAATCATTGGCATACTATTACCTTTAATCTCGAAGAAGATCTTAACAGAGTATTCGGGATGAAACTTGATAGTATTCTTTGGGTTCGTATCCGAGGAAATATTCGATTGGAATATTTCGAATTTTATTAGATTTTCCACGGTTGTAGTTATGTAAATTAATTAATGGAAGTTAGAACAACACCACGATTTATCAGTGCAAAAAGTGCGGTAGATCGGAAGTTAGAACAACACCGACTTATCAGTGCAAGAATAGCTTTAATATAGGAAGTTAAGACAGCACCATAATTTATTATGGTGGAAGGAAGGGCATAACCACCCCTCTTCGCTTGATTTAACCACTTCAGTGGTTTTCAGGACGGGTCAGACAAATGATGGGAAACCGTTAAAACGGTTAAACACCCATTGTTTGGGGCGTCGTCCTAGCACCCAATTGAAATTGGGTGTTGTCCTAACCCGACGGCAAATTCCTGGAGCT
>JAIORV010000132.1 GCA_021107945.1 Vulcanimicrobiota bacterium
TGACCTCTGAAATCCAGTCCCCATCGGAGGTTGAGGAGATGTCATGAAAGATTAGGTTTATCGGGACGGGGACGTCCCTCCTACAATTCCGGCATCCGCGCTCCGTTATCCGTTCTCCGTTACTACTTCTTATAATACTTCGCTTCTATCTGCATCATCTTTTCCACGCGTCTCCCGTGGCGTCCCCCTGCAAATGGTGTGCATAAGAAAAGCTTTACTATCTCTTCCGCAACGCCTTTTCCGATAACCCTTGCTCCAAGGGTCAGGACATTTGCATCGTTATGCTCTCGTGAATTCCTGGTGGTGAAATTATTATCGCAGCAAACCGCTCTAATCCCTTTAACTTTGTTGGCGCATATAGCGCTTGCAACTCCCGCTCCGTCAATAATTATTCCCTTCACGCCATCATTCGCTTCACGGGCGACCGCCTCGGCGACAAGCAGAGCTATGTCGGGATAGTCCACGGAATCGGTGGAATATGTGCCGTAGTCCTTCACCTCTGTGCCTTCTTTGAGTAAAAAACCTTTTAATTGTTCTTTCAATTCGTATCCGCCATGATCACTTCCGATTATAACCTTCACATTATCTCCTCGCTTTTGTGGGAAGTGGGAAGTGGGAAACGGGGAACGGGAATCGAGATCCATCATCTGGCATCCGGCATCCACCCTCCGATTTCCGACCTCCGTTATCCCCTATTCGGGTTTCCATGCCTTCATCGTTCCCATGCCTTTCATAGGCTTATCTTTTGAAGGAATAACATCCTCAGTATTTTCATAAGGTCTGGGTATAACATGTGTTGCTACAAGTTGCTCCACCCGGCGGGCGGCGGAAGCTCCAGCCTCGATGGCTGCATTTACTGCTCCTACATCACCGCGGACATGGACGGAGACAATTCCCCCTCCAATTGTTTCATACCCGACGAGTTCGACATTTGCCGCTTTTACCATTGCATCGGAAGCTTCAACGGCTCCGATAAATCCCTGTGTCTCAATCATTCCAAGGGCTGACTCGGTCATAATAACCTCCCATAAAATATGTAAACTGATTTTCCACAAAATAATCAATACTCCTTTCTATGTAAATCCTTTTTGCCCTTCTTGATAATTTCACAGGAAAGGGAGGTTGTCTGTTGTTAAAAGAAAGGTTATTATTCACCGCAGAGAACCATGAAACAAGCCTGCCCCGGCGAAGGCCAGGGTTCAGGGCAGGCGCAGAGGGCGCAGAGTTTTTAATGAATTTAACAGTTTGGAAAATTACTAATTCCAAGAGATTTGGGCAGATGCCGGTTTCCCGACCAGCTTAGAGCATTGTGAAATTGTGGCTCAGAAATTCCCCGCAATAAGGTTCTTCCCCGACAATCTCAAGTCCAGAGATTTTCTTTGGACATTGCTGATTGCACATGATAAAATATTGTTATATATTAGAAGTATTATAAACATTGGCGGAGTGAAGCTTCCGGTGCAAAAAAAAACACAACCATAGGTTGTGCATTTTCTGAAGTACTTTTGGTTTTGGAATTTCCGGGTACCGGCGCATTTTGCTAATCCCCCGCTCAAATGCGCCTGTTAATATATTATTATAATAATATATTAAGGATGTAAATAGCATAGGGCATTTGATCTATTTTTTCTTATCAAAAGATATTAATCTATTATCTTTTGATAATATTGCTTGATAATATTTCATTTCTCAATTGTGAAAAGATGTGCGGGCATAAACTTCAGGGGAAAGATTAGAAGTAAGCATTCCTTGTAGGAGTGGCATCTTGCCACGAAAATCGAGGCTGCAAGCATCTCCTACAGGGATGGGTCTGAATAAATACGATTAGAAAGGTGAGATGATGAAAAGGAAGTCTGATATAAAGCTCATCATTATTATCATAATTTTTTCGATTATAACGTTTTTCACTCTGTGGTCAGCGATAAATGAAAAAATGCTGGTCCATTACTTCTGCGAGGACGGCCCTGCCGAGTGGCTTCAGGCAATATTTCTATTACTTTCATTTATAGTTTTTTCAATTAACTTTATCAGATCCTTGAGAAAGGGAGAATCTCCTGATTTAATAGCACTTGTTATTTCTCTTGTATCTCTTTTTGCTTTCCTGGAAGAAATTTCATACGGACAGAGGTTGTTTGGAATAAAATCCCCATATTATTTCGAACGACACAATGTTCACAGGGAGATTAATATACATAACCTTCTGCCCCTGGATTCGGCCACGGAGATTGCAAGTTTTGCTATTTTCCTGGTATGGGGGATAATTTTGCCTTTTATACTTTTAATAAAAAAAGACTGGAGAAAATTTGCAGATAAAAAAATAAAATATATTCCATCCACAACCATTGCGATTTTTTGTCTGGCCGGTCTTTTAATAGAGATTGCCTGTCGTCATCTATACCGGCAATATTGGCCCATGAGCAACGAGATCCTTGAACTGTACTTGTACGCGGCGATATTTGCGGTGGGTTTTAATTTAACACCGATCTTATTGAATAAAGGAAAAGAAACTGCTCAGGAAGAATAACTAATTATCCATTCCGATATTTATTAATTATAAGTGAAGTGAGAGATATGGAAGGGAAAAAAGCCAATCAGGTAATCGACTCCCTTACTTTATTATGCGCACGGGGACAAGAGCTTTCATCCACAGACGATCTTCAAACCCTTTTAAATCGAGTTATTGATACGGTGATCGAAATATGTCATACTGAGGCGGTATTTATTGCACTTGCCACAGATGAAAAAGTCATCTATTACAAGGTGACAGGCTCGGGGGGAAACGGGGAAATCAAGAAACTCAGACTTGATGAAAATATAACTCAGAGGATCAGAGAGACTGATGGTCCCGTAATTGTTAATAATATTCCGGTGGATTCCGATGATTACAGGAGTCTGGACGATATTTCCGGCGTCAGGACAAAAAAACTGATGAGAATTCACATTTACTGGGAGAAAAATGTTATCGGTGTAATTCAGGTGGTAAACAAGGAGAACGATGAGGATTTTACTGAGCAGGATCTTGAATACCTCACAATTTTGTCCAACCAGACCGGTTCTTCCCTGCATATTGCTACAATGATGGAGAAGCTTCATAACTTCTTTATCAATATGCTTGAGATAATGATGATGGCGACGGAGACACTGGGATCTCAGCAGGGCCATTCGGTAAGGGTTGCAAGGATAGCCACGAAAATTGCCCGGGAAATGGGAGTGTCGCAAAAAGAATATAAAAATATATATTATGCCTCCCTGATACACGATATAGGGCAGATTAAAGTAGCCAGGGATCAGATAGTGGGTGGGGAGAGACTGATACCGGTTCTTGGGGCGGAAATGCTCAGACCTATAAAGATGCTCAACTCCATTGCAGAGATCGTGGAGGATTGCCACGAACGATGGGACGGATCCGGGTTCCCGAAATCTCTCAAGGGAGACGAAATACCATTGGGCGCGCATATCGTAGGCTTTGCCGAGGAATATGTAGAGTGGCTTGAAGAGGAGTCATACAGAAAGCAGTATGATCCGTATTTTCAGGATGAGTTCTTCCGACGGATAACTAAAACACACAATCCAAAAGTTGTCGAAGCTTTCAAAGCTGTAAGAAGGAAAGAGAGAGAAAGGCCTGACAGCTTCATTGAAGTTTAAATTTAAATAACATGAATTGGAGGAATGTTAATGAGAAAATTTTACCTTTCTACTACCCTTGTTCTTCTCCTGTGCTGTGCATTTATAATCGTGGGGTGTTCGGTCTCGGGTGAGGATTCCGATTCAAACGCCCATATAATTGCAGGAGCGATGTATAACGCGACTAATGGATCATACGTGTTTGCCGATGTGGAGAAGGACGGAGAATGGATGGAGAATGCCACGATTACCGTTAACGGCACACAATTATCTTATGGATTACCTTTGACTTACGAGGGTGTGAGCCTGGGATCGATCCCGATTTATTACTCCGATATGAATTTCAATCCCGGCGACTCACTCACAATGAACGCAAAGCTTTCAGGGGAAGGCTCCGCATTTTACGAGGGAACTGTTATCGTACCCTCGGCGCTCACACTTACCAAGCCGACTGAAACTCAATTCATCGGAAATCAGGAAATAGACGTCGCCTGGAATACTACATCAAATACAATGCTATATTTCCTGTCGTTTTACAGTCAGTTGGAATCATATGATAATCCTTATGAAATAACCACGCTGGAAAATTCCGCAACAATACCTGCCAGTTATACCCAACCCGAGGAGGCCAACCTCGAGGTATATGCCTACAACGGTAGCAATATCGAGGACCTTTTTATTGACGAGGGCGATGAGACGGAAGACGGCGAGGAAGACAATACCCTGGACAGATCATATTGGCTGGCTTCAACATATGACTACAAAGATTTGACGATGACGGTTGTGCCTTGCTCCACAAGTGAAGAGGGAGATAGCCGGGTCTATTTTGTAAGTGATGATGGTAAACCAACCGTCGCGTTATCATTACTCAAGATCGACCGGGTAACAATCGACGGAATAAGATTCACCCGGAGGATTTATAACGCCCAGCAAATTACATCATCAGGAACGGCTTATATCTCGGTCAAGCTCGAGAGACGGCATCTGGCAATATCCGCCGTGAATGTTCTGGATTCAAACCAGAACCAATATTATGAGTGGAAAAAAGTACGGAAATATAAGAGTAAAAATAAGACATACAATCTTTCCATAAGTGTCTCGCCATATTCAACAGTTGTGGTTCATACAAAGAGCTCGAAGTTGAAAAGAGCGGATTATAGTTATTGATAGATCTATCAGACTTTGGATAAGAGAGGGAAAAACCTGACAGCTTCGTTTAAGTTTAAGTTTAAAACATGAACCGGAGGGATATTGATGAGAAAAATTTGCCTTTCTGCTGCCCTTGTTCTTCTCCTGTGCTGTGTATTCATAATCGTTGGGTGTTCGGTCTCGGGTGAGGATTCCGATTCAAACGCCCATATAATTGCAGGAGCGATGTATAACGCGACTAATGGATCATACGTGTTTGCCGATGTGGAGAAGGACGGAGAATGGATGGAGAATGCCACGATTACCGTTAACGGCACACAATTATCTTATGGATTACCTTTGACTTACGAGGGTGTGAGCCTGGGATCGATCCCGATTTATTACTCCGATATAAGCTTCAATCCCGGCGATTCGATCTCAATGAACGCAAAGCTTTCAGGGGAAGGCTCCGCATTCTATGAGGGGACCGTTACCGTACCCTCGGTGCTCACACTTACCCAACCGACTGAAACTCAATTTGTCGATGACCAGGAAATAGATGCTGCCTGGAATACTACATCAAATACAATGCTATATTTCCTGTCGTTTTTCAACCAGATGGAATCATCTGACAATTCTTATGAGATAACCACATTGAACAATTCCGCAACAATACTCCCTGCTTATACCGAGCCGGGCGAGGCAGAGCTCAAAGTGCATGCTTACAATGGGAGCAATATCGAGGAACTTTTTGTTGACGAGGGAGATGAAACGGAAGACAGTGAAGAAGACGATACCCTGGACAAATCATATTGGCTGGCTTCAACGTATGACTATAAGGATCTCACAATTGAGCCTTCTCCAACAAATGAAGAGGAAGATAGCAAGGTCTATTTTATAAGTGATGATGGTAAGGAAAACTACCCGTTATCAATACTCAGGATCGAAAAGGAAACAGTCGAGGGAATGAGATTCACCGTGAGGGTTTATGACGCCCGGCAAATTACATCCTCGGGAAGAGCTTGTATCGATCTCCGGCTCAAGAAATCGCAACTGGCAATTTCCGCCGTGAATGTTATGGATTCAGAAAAAAGCGTATATTATCATTGGGAAAGAACGCAAAAATTTGGGAAACGCGATAAGCCATACGAGCTTTTAATAGATATCTCGCCATATTCAACAGTTATAATTCATACAAAGAGCACGGAGATAGAAAGAGCGTATTATTGTAATTGATGGATCTTGCTATTTCTAAAAAATAAATCTCCTGTCATCGGATTGCCGGATGTAATAGTCTCCGGCAATTTTTATAGTGGGTATTTCGCATGAAGTAAATGTTTTATTCCGAGTTTTTCATGTACCTATTATGCCAGTTTGTAAAACGTGTTTCATGGGGAAGCAATTCAATGGCCTTATTACAGGCGGAAAGTATGCTGGAGCGGGATTGATGAAGCCAGCTTTAGCTCTGTAATAACATTTATAATCCTGACAGGAATATTCCTGATTGTGAAAAAAACATGAAATCAGGGTTGGGAAACCCTTCCTATAGAATAGAATGGATCTGAATAAATACAAATTTAAAATAAAGGTGATAAATATGAAGAAAAATAATTTTAGCACAAGAAGTATCATTCTCCTGGGCTTTATACTTCTGATCGGCTGTTTCATGATCACAAGTATAAGTTGCGGCGATGAGGGGGGCGGCGGAGGCGGAACCGGATCCGGGTCAGGAACCGTCGAGGGTGAAGTTAGCGACTTTGAGGCCATACCCGTGCAGGGCGCATTATGCATTCTGAATGAAGTCGTCTCAGGGTCCGGCAAGGCATTGTCAGATTTCACGGATGAGGACGGGAGCTTCTCTATTGGCAATGTGCCCGCCGGAACATATTCACTTTCTATTGTCAAGGAAGGATACCAGACAATCATTACACAGGGATTCAACATCAATGACGGGCAGACATATACTATACCCTCAAGTGAAACTACTTTATATCCTCCGACTCCCACGCCGACGCCAACGCAGTCACCCACTCCCACGCCGACGCCTGAGCCTTCTCTCGTAACATTCAAGGATTATTCCGGGTGTAATTACCCCTGGAATAACTACGGGTGGGACCTGGGAGAAAATCCCTGGGGCGGAAGTCATGGTGGATATAGCTCCAACATTGAAAAACTCCAGTCCGATTTCGCATACCTGAAAAGCAAGGATGTGAAAATTGTCAGAATATTCCTTTTCTGTGACTTTAGGACAGGATTGAAATACAACGGGCAAAGTATAACCGGTGTTCAGGATATCGTATCTTCGGACATGAATGCACTCCTGCAGGTCGCCGGAGAAAATGATATTCTTCTCATACCGGTTCTTTTTGATTATTTAATTGCCGACGGGGTATCCGAGGAAAACGGGAATGCAGTGGGGGAACATCCTGACTTTATCACCGATTCCGGAAGGAAAGCTGAGCTTATGTCTGCACTTGAAAATTTCCTTGATGTCTATGGGAACAATTCAAATATATACGCCTGGGAGATTATGAATGAGCCGGGGTATGCGACGGCGGTCAGTCAGGACAGTATGGAGTTGTTTGTAAAAGACTTTGTTGACTTTATTCATGTACGATCCACAAAGCCCGTAACGCTTGGCGTTATGAATAGATCAAAACTGGAAAGATGGACTGAAGTCGGGCTCGATTTATATCAATATCATTATTATGACAGCATGGAAGCAACAATGCCTCTCGATTTCCCCGCAAGCTCACTGGGGCTTGACAAGCCTGTCTTTGTTGGCGAGGCACAGCCTTCAGATGTTACAAACAAGATGGAAATAACTTCAAAGAATGGCTACAGGGGTATTCTCTTCTGGAGTCTGAACGGAAACGACGGTTACGAATTCAGACCTGTCGCCGATGAATTCATGAACTGGGAGGAATAGGATTATTGCTCCACCACCAGCAATGGATCCTCGGCTACATTCAGAGTAACCTCACCGTCTTTTGCAGAAATTGTCTCCTGGTATTGAATATTGCCCTCCAGGTCTGTAATTAAATTTGTTACAAGAACGGAATCGGAGGAGACCCCAAATGTTACTTCAGATTCGCCTGATTCCCGCCACAGTATGAATTTACTCTTTCCTGTGGATTTCTCCCTGTATTCATAACCATAAATATTGTTGTTGTCGGTGATTGACATTACTCCCACATATTCATTCTCAGGTCTGTCTATAGCTGATGAAAGCATTGAGTATGCATAATATGCCACCCTGGGTTTATTCAACCTTGACGGATCTTCCCCGTTACAATGACCGTCACCCACAAGTCCCATGGAGTTAAATTGTGAATCAGGCCTTCCGGCGAAATTGTACCATTCGCATAGATTGTTCCAGAATAGCTTTGAAAGGCCGACTGACGGGCCATAAGCATATCTCTTTGCAAGAAATATCGCCTGCTGTTCCTCGGTTTGTGGCTCCATTGCATTCCCGGGCTGTCCTATCCATGTACCATTCTCACCTGACCATAACTGCACATTGGTAAGTCCTCTGCTATCGAGGTATTCACGGGCATCCGCGATTTCAGGCATCTGCCAGTTCTGACAAGGTCCCCAGCTATGCATATCCACAATATCGAATGGAACCCCCGCCGACATAAGACCGTCAATTATCTCTTTCATATCGGAGTGAATCTCGTCGTTTAGAGGAGCCTGGGCAACAAGTATGATCTTCGCTTCCGGGTCGGAGTCATGAACCGCTTCTTCCATCCATGTTACGTATGTGATGTAATCTTCTATTGAAATCTGTTGATCGGCGGTAGTGGCTCCACCCATGCCCCTTTCGTTCAAAGCCTGCCAGTATTTCACTGTCGGGCTTCCCGGCGCATCATCAATCCCGTCGCCGTCATATCTCTCGACGCATGCCCTCACATAAGCCTGGAACTTCTCCTTGTTGTCCTGCCAGCGGTTGCCGTCTCTTCTGTTACCCTCTATGACAAGCCAGAGATTTACCTGCCCGGTTTTCCTGAATGCAGCGATGTTGTCATCGGCATCCATAAAATTGTTCCATACGTAATTCCCGTCAAAATCAGGCTCGACTACATCCCAGACAAGCTCTGTATTTGTCCTCGACCAATGGAATTTCAATACTGACTGATGGTAGTCCGCCCAGTCGTAAAATCCCTGCTCGTCAAGTCCCACCCATTCCTTGAAAGGCCCGTATGCATCATGATCATGGCTGTTGAAGACACCGAAAAATGATTCTTCATATTCCAGCCCGACAGGGCTTGATGTGGGTGATGGCGAGGGAGTGGGTGTATCGGTTGGCGATGGAGAAACTGTTGGAGAGGATGTTGGTGCTACAGATGGGGTCGGCTCTGCATTACCGCCTCCTCCGCTTCCTCCGCATCCGTATATAACCAGGATTAGTGGAAGGATTAACATCACGAAGAAAAACTTTTTATCCATTTTTTACCTCCTGAAACATATTCAACCAGGGATTATTTACTACCGGGGATTATTTACCGCAGAGTTCGCTGAAACAAGTTCAGTGCAGGCGCAGAGGACGCAGAGCTTTTATATGGAGTTAAAACTTGTCACCCTGAGCGGAATACGAGAGCAAGCATTCCTGACGAAACCCTGGTAAGAACGGATTTTGCTTACCTCCGATGTATTCCTCTGCGAAGGATCTCCAAACACGGCGAATAATCTCCTCCGGACAAATATTCATGAAATTCTCGCTAAAGGATAATGGATAAAAGAAAGGAGAAAATGGAAGCGCGATTTGTTATCCTTCTTCCTCTTTCCATCTTCCTTATTCCTTTTTTAAGAAAGTCATTTAAGTAAAGTTATTCTTTCTTATAAGGTTCAGATTGACAATTGCGTAAGTCCTGAATATATATTGGACATGGTATTCAATATTTTGTTACATTCATACAGGGAATAATAATTTAGAGAAAGAAGTAGGGTGGATGCTCTGTTTTTTTCTGATATTTGGAAAAATAAAAAAGGTTAAGATTCTTTAAGAAGTTTAACCTTTTCATTATATAAGCTCTAACACAGCCATCCACATTCGTTCTATTCTATTTTGTGTAACCCGCAATTTTCATGCCATCTTTATATGCCTGAGCAACGCCCTTTGCTCCTTCTTTCAACCCGGCAACGGCTGTGGCAACTCCACCTCCTGCCGCTACACCTGCAGGAACCATGGTGAGTATTCCCGGTGCATTAAGAAATCCTGCCATAGTGCCAACAGCTACAGTTAACCCGTGGGCAAAGTTGGAGAGTACCTCCTTGTCGTTCGCAGGGGGTTGAATAATACCAACTGCTTTGGCGGCAAAATCAAGTCCCTTATCGAAAGATATTACACCTACCGCAATCGGCACTACTATTGATGCAACTCCAAAAGTTGCTGCTCCTGCCAATGTTGCTGGAACTTTTCCAAGCTTACCCTCAACTTTATCATAAACTTTATGTGCCGCTTCTTTCGCAATTGTAAATCCTCCTTTTGCGCCCTCCAGTGCTCCTTCACCCATTTCAAGCAATCCTCCGGTAACTCCCGGACCTGCCAGAAGACCGGCAACCATTCCCAGGGGGCCTCCCATTATTAATCCTGCAATCATTCCTGCCGGCATACCAAAAGATATTAATGTCTCTTTCGTCAATCCTCTCAGAGTTTTTTGTTGTCCGGAAACTCCCGCCCCTTTCAATCCTGCATTAATCGATCCTTCCATTGTATTAACCAGTCCATAAACGATAGCCGTGGCTGTGCCAATTCCTGCTCCAAGCACAAATTTTCCTGCTTTTTTCAAACCACTGTCTCCCTTGATGTCAACTTTATCCTGGACAGTTGGTGTTGCACCCTCGTTAGCTTTTTCTATATTCGCTTTTACCTGCGCCATCTGCTGCATATATCCTGTCGGTGTTTTTAATGTTGCTATTTGATCCATCTCATTTCCTCCTTACTAATTTATCAAATTTATTTTATGATTCTTGTTTTTCTAATATGATAGTACCGTTATTTAATGTCGCAATCAAGTCTAAAACATGTTCCAATCTACTTTTTTTCTTGATAATTGGAACATCCGTTACAGAAAAAGGCAGGGGTTGATGCCCCTGCCTTGTGATATTGTCTATTATGATGATACCTGTTAATAGCAGGTTATCTTCTTCTCTTCCTGGAGCTTTTGGCGCTCCTTCTCTTTGGTTTGCCTTCGTCCTCCTCAGCGGCTTCTATCTCTTCCGGTGATGAAGAATCATCGGTTACGATTGTTTCCTTTTTCTTCTTCTCTTTTGGCTTGTCACTATCACCAGAGACTTTTGCCAGTGTTTTCTGGAGGTTTTTTTCTTCTGCCTCATCCTGGAGTTTCTTTCTTCTTGTTTCCACACGCTTTTTCTCATTTGATTTTGCCATATTGTCAAACAGGAGCAACAGCGGGCTGGCAACAAAGAGGGATGAGTATGTTCCGGCAACCACACCGATAAGCAGAGCTATTGCGAAGTTGTGAAGAGTCGCTCCACCGAAGTAATATAACGCGAACAGCGTGATGATCGTTGTAACCGATGTCAGCGCGGTTCTTGTCAGGGTCTGGTTGAGGGAGATATTTATCGTTTCCTTGTATGTGCTTCCTTTCATCAGATCCAGGTTTTCTCTGACTCTGTCGAATACAACGACCGAGTCCATAACCGAGTATCCGATTATGGTGAGAAGCGCCGCAAGGAATGAGGAATCAACTGACTTTCCAAGTAGAGAGTAAATTCCTATCATGATAATTATGTCATGAATCAAAGCTATATCGGCGGCGAGACCAAACCTGATCTTTGTGCCGAATCGGAATGTGATATAAATAAGCTGAAGTCCCAATGCGATGAAGAGTGCAAGCAGGGCTTTTTTCTGAAGCTCCTTCCCAATTATGGGACCAACTGTCTCCTGCTTGAGTACTTCTATCTGTCCGATTTTAGTGCCGATAAAATCTATCATATCCTGTGATTCATTAGTGTTGAGGTGTTTTGTCTGGATAATGCAGGTTTTATATTTTCCGCTTTTTAGTGGAGTTTCCGGGGTCGATTCCACCTTTTCAGCGGATTCTGGAGTTGAAGAATCCTCAATACTCTCCGGTCCCTTGGATTCGGGTATTATAGTTCTCTCCTGGAGAATCTGTTCCATCTGAACCTTTGGATTCTCCAGTTTCTTTTGAATATTATTCTTTACTCCGAATTCCTGTATGGCATCTCTGACTTGAGAGATCCCGATCTCAGGGTCGATTCCCATCTCTATGACTGTACCGCCCTTGAAATCAAGTCCCCAGTTTATTCCGCGGAATATCAGTGCACCGATACATATAACAAATAAAATACCTGAAAAGATGAAGAAGTAATTTCTATAACCAATAATATCTCTTTGCTTCTTCCTGAAGCCTGTGGCCCAGATGATAAATCCGACCATACAGGCAAGGAATACAAGCATTCCAATTATCTGAAGCGGTGTAAAATTCATATATTTTAGCATGTAGATACCTCCTTACGCTCCGTAATATTTCTTATTTTCTGTCAGGACATTGTTGTTGACCATTATATCAAGAAATACTCTGGTCACAAAAACTGCAGTGATCACACTCCAAAATGTACCCAGCATCAGGGTTAATCCAAAGCCCTTGATTGTGCTGGAGCCAAAATAATAGAGTATGAACGCTCCTATGAAGGTAGTCACATGTCCGTCAATAATGCTTGAGAATGCTCTCTGGAATCCCTGTTCAACCGACCTTTTCAGGGATTTATCAGTCCATAATTCCTCGCGCGTTCTTTCAAAAATAAGAACATTTGCATCAACAGCCATACCGATTGAAAGGATGAACCCGGCAATTCCGGGTAATGTCAGGACGAACCTGCCTATTACCATACTTGCCATCACGACTACAGCATAGACGATGAGGGCGAAGTTTGCCATAAAACCGGGAATCCTGTAGTACCAGATCATGAACAACATGACAAGTCCCATTCCAATCATCATTGCGATGAGACTTTTCATGAGTGATTCGTGTCCGAGAGTCGGGCTGACCGTCATACTCTCCAGGACTTCCACCTTTACGGGAAGTGCGCCTGCGTTGAGGAGAACCGCGAGGTCTCTGCAGGCCTCCAGGTTCATCTTTCCTCCGCTAATGACACCTCTTCCGTTGGGGATTGTCTCACTCACCGTGGGAGCGTCAATTAAGTTGCCGTCGAAATAGATTCCCAGGGGTTTATCTTTATTTCTCTCGGTAATCTTTGCGAATTCTTGAATAGCATTTTTATGCAGGGCGAATTCGACCACAGGTTTTCCCATGTGAATTTCCGGGGTGGCAACCTTGATTGCCGTACCGTCCATCACTTCCCGCCATTTTTGCTTTTTCTCGACGGGATCGAAATATGTTTCTTTGAATTCCAGGTATGCGGTCTGTTTTATAAGGTTGACCGCCTTTCTCACATTTGTTTCTTCCGGAATCTCTATAACAATTCTATCGATTCCCTCGGGCTGAATCACGACCTCCTTGATTCCCTGCGGATTGAGTCGCCTTGTAAGAACCGCCATTGTTTGATCCATAATCGACTTACTTATTTTTCTGAGCTTTCCCGTTATGGGGTCAACTACAGGTATAAGCTTGATGGTTATGCGGGATCCGGATTTCAGATCCAGTCCCAATTTGATCCTGAAGCTCCCGGTCTCTCGATTGTAACTGATAAAAAATGCAGCAACAGTCGCCACTATTATCAGCACAAGGAATACCGGGGTTTTGATTTTGTTCCAGTTCATATAAATACTCCTTTCTTACAACTTGTATCTTAATATTATTTCATAACTTTTTTCTTTCCAGTTGGGGTGGGGGAAGGACTTTCCGGGATTATTCCTTCCGATGTAACGATTTTCAATATTTTCAATTTAATAGGCAGTGAGGCTGTATTCAGCAAAATTGCCACTTTTTGGCTTTTTTCAAAATTCATCTTACCCCCGCTAACTATGAATTTACCGGTATAGACAGGTTGAGCCACGGCGGGTGAGTCAATCAAATCACCGTCAAGAAAAATTCCAATAGTGTTATTTCTGCGAATTTCTTCTTGAATGAATCCTTGAGCACAACATTAATCACAGGACGGCTCTTTATTCTCTCGAAGGTGGCTTTTTTTATTGCAGATTTATTCATAACCGTCTTCCATTTTATGGGTTTACCCTTCTTCGTGGCAACTTGTTGCCTGATTTGAAAACTACCGACTTTTTCAATCAGATATCTCACCATCTCCGTGTCAGATTCCCTGGGAATCGTGATCAACAATTTTTCATCTTCCTGTTTTTTTATGGATATACTTTCGATTCCACTTTCTCTAATGCGAGAAAAAAGCACTTTTTTAACACTCTGAATTGTCTCATTATCGATTATCTTCTTCTTACCCGTTTTGGGATCTTTTGAAGGAATCATCTTAACTATAAACCGTGTACCAGATTTCAGTTCCTTATGATGAATGTCATTTTGCTTTTTGGAAATACAACCTGATAATAAAACCAGAGTTATCAGCACAATGAATCCGATATATGATTTTTTCAAAGAGTTATGTAACAATATATATTGCCTCCGGATATTACGAGCATTTTTGGGAAAATATTGAACTGTTATTATCAACCTTCCCGTACCCACTCGATTTGATTTCTTTTTTGAAGAAATTAAGACAAAAACAGATATATAAAGAAATCAAGGTGAGATTGGGTTATAAGAGAATCGGACCGAAATTGCTCAATTCATCAGAACTAATGGTGATAGAGTTTGAGCAGGTCCATTGTCAGGAAGGATCTGTATCATCCGTATATGATTCCGTATGGCAGAATCGAAGTGGAAGACAGACATGAATTCCATAGGTGGGCTTTTTTTTGAAATTATATCCTGAAATACCTTTGTATGATTGTATTTTATTGCTTTTTGAGCCTTTCCTGTTGCGAGTGCGAAATTTTCTGTTAGCTCCCTGCCTGAAGAATTCCTCGGCAAATATTGATATGGAGGAGTTCAAAATTCCTGCAATGACAATCTCTTCCCCGTTAAATGCAATATTTGATGGAGGTTCTTTTGAAAAAGAGATTCCATTAATGCTTGGGGAATCGGAATTGCCGATGAAGTTTGAAAATATGGGGAATATAAACAACAGACAGAGAGAAACCAGCACTGCCATTACTATTGTCGATCTATATTTTCTTTTTCCTGACTCTGTTTTCATATCATTAAATGCCCGGTAGGGGATTATTTTAATTTCATATTCAATGCTTAATTGCAGAGAAACCGGTTAATATATAAGTTAATATATAATCGGGTCTTCCCAAGTTCTTGTTAATAATTGAGATTCCTGCCTGTTAATAAAAAAACTATATCTATTCTGCCCTTTTTTTGTGGGAGGAATTTCTGTAATCGGTTTTTATTTAAAACTCTGCGCTCTCTGCGGTGAATAGCAATTAAAATCAGCATCACATATCACAAATCAAATCATACTCCGCCGCTCCTGTTATCCGGGCATCGAAAAACGTCCCGGGTTCCGGCGCATTTCCTTTTATAAACAAGGCACCGTCTATGTCGGGAGCGTCAAATACTGTCCTTCCAATTGCCGAGGTACCGGGTGGTATTGTGGAAATTCCCACTTCACCGCCTGTAACATCAATTAACACATCTCCACCCGTTGCGGAATCCTGGTGAATTTCCTCCGATACTGCCGTAATTGTCTTTCCCACCATTTGCCGTCGTAAATCATGAGAAATCTCTCTTTGAACCAGCATCAACTCATCCATTCTCCCTTGCGCCTCTTTAATTGACGGTCTGGTTTTATATGCAGCGCTTTTTGTACCATCCTCGGGAGAAAAAACAAAAACACCCACATTATAGAATTTCATTTTTTCGACAAAATCAAGAAGATGTTGAAATCTCGGGGGGGTTTCTCCGGGATGCCCAACGATAAATGAAGTGCGGATTGCGGCATCGGGTATAATATTTCTTATTCTATGAATAAGTCCCACAGTCTCTTTATCGTCAAAGGGTCTGTCCATATTTTTTAATACCTGTGGATGTGAATGCTGCAGGGGAATATCAATATATTGACATATTTTATCTTCCTGTGCAATTGTCTTTAACATTTCATCATCAAGGGAGGACGGGTATGCATACATTAGCCTTAGCCAATTCAAACCTTCAAGCTGACAAAGTCTCTTTAATAAATCGGGAAGCATTTTTTTGCTATATAAATCAATTCCATACAAGGTAGTATC
Source organism: Vulcanimicrobiota bacterium (assembly GCA_021107945.1). Lineage (GTDB taxonomy): Bacteria > Vulcanimicrobiota > JAJTBE01 > JAJTBE01 > JAJTBE01 > JAIORV01. The sequence continues at coordinate 16,007 of JAIORV010000132.1, forward strand.
CTGGGCAATCAGGATAATTTCTTTTCTGCCCGATTTCACAATTTCCTGTGCATTTTCCAGGATATTTTCCATGGGGAGAGAGCGATATTTCCCTCTGATACCGGGAATAACGCAAAAAGAGCAATTGTGAAGACAGCCTTCCGCTATTTTTATATATTCATAATTTTCCGGTGTGGATAATTTGCGGGGAAGGTTCTGGAATTTCACGGGAGCATTGTTATAATAGTGCCTTATTTTTTTGTTTTTAACCGTATTTTTTGCAATTTCCACAATCTCTGACAGGTCTTCGAGACCCATCCATGAATCAACCTCCGGTATTTCATCGGCCAACTCATCCTTGTTTCTTTGAGGGAAACATCCTGTTACAATAAGAAAACATCCTGTTTCCTCTTTAAGGGCGGCCGCCTCCAGGATTGTATTGATAGCTTCTTCCCTTGCAGGGAGAATGAAACAGCATGTGTTTATTATCAGTACATCCGTGTTTTCCGGTATGTCGGTGCAAATAAAGCCCGCCCTGTCCAGCAGGGCGGCCATATTCTCGGAGTCAACTACATTCTTGGGACACCCAAGAGTTATTATGTGATATTTCAAAGCTGTGTTCACTTTGCCTTAAACAACTCTCTGTTTGTTATATTGTAATCGACCAATTCGAGCCAGCTTTTTGTTACTTCGCTACCCCTGTAGTAAACCGCTTCTTCACGGGCAAGTCCGATATTCGGCGCATACCAGAGTTTTCTCTCAATTTCTTGCTTGTCTTCGCTTATTACCCTTGAGAAAATCTTGATACAGTTAAGCTTCTTATTCATCACGGTTATCTGTTCTTTTCCCTTATATTCATACTTTATGGTACCTCTGATCTGCTTCACCACGGTGCGTGCGTTTCTTGGCTTCTGTCCTTTTTTCTTGGGTTTGTCAACAAAAAGTGTCACGAAACCTTCCCATTCCCAGGAATCTCCTTCCTTGAGTTTGGTCTTGAATCTGGGCTCGGCCGGGGAGTTCCTCAATTCCCACTCCGCCATTGATTGTTTTAAAACCGGCAGTGGAAATGCACGTTTTGTGCAGGATATTCCTTCCTCGGTCTTGGCAAGGTATTCCCGGTAATGATTCCAGGAAGGGTTTATCCCGCCCTCAAGGGAGAATTTGTCTAACTTATAACATTCCAGGTCGTCAATCATCTCCTTGCCGGTAACCATTAATATATCCTTGGAGATCTGAGAATCCCCCTGTTGATTTACGGAATAAACAAGATATTCCCAATGACTTCCGACGCCAATGGGAAAGTAATCCTCAGGAATTTCGGCTTTGCAACCGATAAACAATGAAGTCATGATAAGTATCATTAAGGTCGTTACTGCAATTGCGGCTTTTATTTTCATAAATAAATCCTCCTGTTGGCATTGAACCATTTCCGGTTATTGATGCCATTTTTACCGTGAAATTTGCCCCGTTCTTCTATGAACCGTCTGTTTTATCCTGCAGGTTCCCAATCTCCAATTTCTAAGTTATGCAATTAGCATCGGCTTCTCGAGGAAATTGATACCGGTCCTTTTTATTGCTCTTTCCATCATCTCTCCCGCAATGCGGTTTGCGTTTTTCACTATATCTTCTTCGCATATCTTCGTCAATTTGCCCTGCCGGACTGTTACCTCGCCGTTTATTATGGTGGTGTCAACAATGTGTGACGCTCCGCACAGCACGATTGCCGCCAGGGGATCATGGAGTGCTCCTGCATACGGGAGTTGATTCATGTTAATCATTACAACATCCGCCGCCTTACCGGGCTCCAGGGAACCTACGGAGTCAAATCCAAGGACTTTGGCGCCTCCGGTTGTCGCCATTCGAATGATCTCGCGGGTATCCAGGGAATCGGGTCCTGTATTTACTCTGTGTAATAGAAGCCCGGTGCGCATTTCCCCAATCATGTCGGAGGTATCGTTGGATGCCGCTCCGTCAACGCCCAGGCTAACATTCACACCGTCATTCAGCATCTCGGGTATTGGAGCGATTCCGGATCCCAACCGCATGTTAGAGGAGGGGCAATGCGACATACCCGTGCCGGTCTCCGCCATTTTCCTGATTTCTCTCCCGTTCAGGTGGACGCAGTGAGCGAACCAGACATCTTCCCCGAGCCAATCGATGCTTTCCATCAGTTCGAAGGGTCTGACTCCATGCTTCTCCCGGCAGAATTCCTCTTCATCCGAGGTCTCGGCGAGGTGAGTATGAAGGCGAACCCCGTATTTTCTGGCAGACCTGGCTGATCTTTTCATGAACCGGGGGGTAGTACAGAAAAAAGAAGACGGTGCAATTGCCATACGGGTCATTGCAAAGGGGGACGGATCGTGGTATTTTTCGATTAATCTCTCGCAATCTTCAAGTATTGTTTCCTCGTCCTGCACGATATCATCCGGCGGTATTGCGCCATCCGATACGCCGCAGGAAAGCGAGCCCCTGCACGGCATGAATCTCATTCCGATATCGCCGGCGGCTTTGAATTGTTGATCAATGAAATGAGAGGAGTCCGTGTTTTTTGGGTACATATATAACATATCTGTAGTCGTGGTACAACCTGTGAGCATCAATTCGCCAAGCCCCAGCAGGGTGCTTGTATATATAGCTTCAGGGGTCAACTCGCGCCATATCTCGCACAGGTTCATCACCCATTCGAGGAGTCCGGCATTTTCGACTCTGGGAACGCACCTTGTCAGGGACTGAAAAAGGTGATGATGTGTGTTAACAAGCCCGGGTATGACCAGTTTTCCCGAGCCTTCAATTATCTCGTCAACTTTCTCCCGGCAGTCTTTCTGAATTGATTTGATCATATTTCCCTCGATAAGCAGATCGTAATTATTATATATCATACCGTCCGGGTTCATTGTTGCGATCCAGGAGCATTTTTTAAGGAGAGTTTTTTTGGGCTTTATCTTATTCATAAAAATGGCCTCCAAAAATGGAAGTTGGAAGTGATTCTTTTTAATAAGTGGTTTTTTAACGCAGGGATCGCAGAAGGCGCGGAGGATAAACGGAGAAAAAATATTGATATCTCCAAAATAGATGTTAGAAATTAGAAATTGGAAGATGGAGATTGGATCCGTCTTCAAACCTCTATCTTCCATTATCCGTCATCCGTCCTCGGCAATCCTTATTCTTTGGCGAGTTCTTTTGTGAGCTCTTTTGCGAGTTCTTTTGCGAGTTCTTTTTCCGTTTCCTTAATTTTTTTATACCTTTTTTTCAATGCAGGAATTCCCGTTGCCTCTATTGTTTTATCGATTATCTCCCCCACAATTTCCGGGTGAGTCTCAAGATAGACACGTGCGTTATCGTGGCCCTGTCCCAGCTTGTGCTCATTATAGCTGTACCATGAGCCGCTCTTCTTGACGATATCATGCTCAACGGCGGCCTCAAGAATACTGCCTTCCTTGGAAATCCCTTTTCCAAAAATGATATCAAAATGAGCCTGTCTGAATGGCGGGGCGACTTTATTCTTTACAACCTTCACCTTAACGCGGTGTCCGATGGCTTCCCCGGCACGTTTAATAGAATCCTGCCTGCGCACCTCAAGGCGAACTGTGGAATAGAATTTAAGGGATCTTCCTCCCGGTGTCGTTTCCGGATTTCCGAAAATAACACCGATTTTTTCCCTTATCTGGTTGATAAACACTGTGGCGGTTTTTGTTTTTGATATGACACTTGTCAATTTTCTTAATGCTTTTGACATCAATCTTGCCTGTAGTCCCATCTGCTGATCTCCCATTTCACCCTCGATTTCCGCCCTGGGGACAAGAGCGGCGACTGAATCTATCACGATTATATCAAGAGCATTTGATCGAACAAGAGACTCGACAATGTCCAGAGCTTGTTCACCGGTATCGGGCTGGGATATTAGCAGGTCTTCTATGTTAACACCCATGTTCTTTGAATACTCCGGATCCAGAGCGTGCTCCACATCAATAAAAGCGGCGATTCCGCCAAGCTTCTGCGCCTCTGAAATAATCTGCAGGGCAAGAGTTGTTTTTCCGGAGGCCTCGGGACCGTATATCTCCGTGACTCTCCCCCGGGGAATTCCTCCCACGCCAAGGGCTATGTCAAGGGCCATCGAACCTGTAGGGATAACATCAATCTCAAGGCGTGAAGACGCTTCCCCCAGTCGCATTATAGAACCCTTGCCGAAGTTCTTTTCAATCTGTGTCATCGCCATATCCAGCGCTTTTTTCTTCTGTGGATCTATAACCATAATAACCTCCGTATTTTTAATAAAACTTTAGAATGTCTTTTTTTTCCACCCTCATGAAGCCTATGTTTTATGACATTTTTTATGCCTCTGTCATAATGACTTTTCAGTCTTGATTTTATTGTTCTATTCCAACGGAATATGCCCTTCCTTTGGGATTGGCTTGATGAGATCCTTCGCTATGAAATGAATCGGAAATAAGGAATTCACTTTCTTACCAGGATTTATTCAGAAAAGGTAAGGAGCTTTTTTACTCAGAATAACGACCCGGAGAATTCGTTTTGGGGTGGAGAAGTAAGGGGGAATTCCCTCAATACCGTGTATGTAGGCCCCGATGGACCCAGATCGCTTTTCATGAGATAGATATGGGTAAGCTTCATATTTCCACCGTCAAATTTTTTCAGGAATTCAGCCTTTTCCATCAGCTTACTTACACCCTTTTGAGACTTTACCCTGCCGATTGTCAGGTGAGAGCGAAATTTCCTGTGTTCCCTTTCATACCCAAGTCTTTCGAGTGAATCTTCAAGGTTTCCGGCAATTGCAGACAGCTCTTCATATCCTGATTCAAGTCCTATCCATAAAACACTGGGGCGTCTGAAATTGGGGAATGCGCCAATTCCTCCGAACTTGAGTCTTGCCGGTGAAAATCCTTCAAGAGCAGACCTGATTGCACTTTCAACTTCATCCAACCTTGATTCCGGGGTATCACCGAGGAACTTGAGTGTTATATGAAAATTCTCCTCCTTCACCCATTTAACATTTGCGCCAATGGATTTCAATTGATTTACAAGGTTGAAGAATTTTCTTTTGAGTTTTAGCTGAATCGGTACAGCTATAAAAAGTCTTAAATCTTTTGTCATTAATATCACCGTGTCTTTTCTGGTTTTTTACCGCAATGACCGCAAAGGGCTTAATACCAATTCACCATCAAAACTACTCTTCACATTTTCTTCGGGAGGGACGCCGGAGCTTTCGCTCTTATGGTAAATTTGAAAGCAAAATAGTATAAGCACAAATTCGATATGCTTCAGGATATTCTCCCCCGGACTTTAACCGGAGACAGAGTGTGATTCATGAGACTAAACACCGGACTTCAATCGGAGACAGAGTGTGATTCATGAGACTAAACACCGGACTTTAACCGGAGACAGAGTGTAATTCATGAAACTAAACACCGGACTTCAATCAGAGATCGGAGTGTAATTCATGAAACTAAACACCGGACTTCAATCGGAGATCGGGGTTGACCCATGAGACTAAACACCGGACTTTAATCGGAGACAGAGTGTAATTCATGAAACTAAACACCGGACTTCAATCAGAGATCGGAGTGTAATTCATGAAACTAAACACCGGACTTTAACCGGAGATCGGAGTGTGATTCATGAGACTAAACACCGGACTTCAATCGGAGACAGAGTGTAATTCATGAAACTAAACACCGGACTTCAATCGGAGACAGAGTGTAATTCATGAGACTAAACACCGGACTTCAATCGGAGACAGAGTGTAATTCATGAGACTAAACACCGGACTTCAATCGGAGACAGAGTGTAATTCATGAGACTAAACACCGGACTTCAATCGGAGACAGAGTGTAATTCATGAGACTAAACACCGGACTTCAATCGGAGACAGAGTGTAATTCATGAGACTAAACACCGGACTTCAATCAGAGATCGGAGTGTAATTCATGAGACTAAACACCGGACTTTAACCGGAGACAGAGTGTAATTCATGAAACTAAACACCAGACTTTAATCAGAGACAGGGTGTGATTCATGTGACTAAACACCGGACTTTAATCAGAGATTGGGGTTGATCCATGAGACTATCCCCCAGCTTTAGCTGGGGGCGAGCAAGAGAAAAACACCCTTTCAACCGTTTCAACGGTTTACCTGTCTTCGGTTTACCTGTCTTCCCACACCCCGTACTTCATCGCCCATTCCTCATATTCCTCCGAAAATGACTTCCTCTTGTGTCTCTCGTTTTGCCTGGAAATATAACTTTTCACAACCTCATACAGGGAAGCCGTTGAAACGGCTAAGTTTTCGTTTTAGGGGAAGAGATATTGTCCTCATACCCCCAACTGAAGTTGGGGGTTAATCTCATGCACAAATTCGATATGCTTCAGGGCATTTTCCGTCTCAATAGAATCTGCGGTTATTATCTTAATACCAATACTAATTCGCCATCAAAACTACTCTTCACACTTTCTTCGGGGGATGCCGGAGCTTTCGCCCTTATGGAAAATTTGAAAGCAAAATAGTATAAGGCAATTGGCGACAGACGCCATTTCCTCCTCCTGGGACCTACATAACCTTGATATTCAATGATTGGGATCTTGTCTGTCCCCTGGAGTCGGTAACTCTCAGCGTTATTACATATGATCCCCGCATCCGGAATGTGTATCTCGCAGAGGTTGACCCTCCAATGGTTCCTTTTCTACTCAATGTCCAGGTATAGCGATATGGTTGGGTTCCACCGGAAATTCTCGATATGGAAAATGTAACGGTTTGACCGGGCTTCGGTCTGACATTACTTGCCCTTATGCTGAAATTCAACGGGGAGGATTGACCACGAACGTTAAATGTTCTTGAAGCTGATTTTGTCCTTCCATTTCTGTCTCTGACAGTTGCCGTCAATCGATATGTGCCGGCGCGGCTGAATCTGTATGAAGAACTTGTGCCGCTGCCGATACCTGCGTTATTCATTCTCCAGGAAACGGAATACGGGGCAGATCCGCCTTTGAGAT
>JAIORV010000039.1 GCA_021107945.1 Vulcanimicrobiota bacterium
GTGGGGTTTACACTCAATTCACCACAATAAATTGTGGTGTTGTCTTAAACACCTTTAAACTCCTGTTATTACTCTAAAACACTTGAAATAAATTCTATTGCTTCTTAACAAATTCGCATGTGCGAAATGTGAGTATTTAATATTTTACCCAAAAAAATAGCAATTATTCAGACCAGCCCCCTATTTGGGTAGCGGCGGGTCTCCCGACCCGCCGGGAAACGGCATAAAATCGAGCTTGGAGAGGTCTTCCCACAGGAGAGATCTGAATAAATACAAAAAACAAACCCATACCGGATCTGTATAAAAAACTTCCCTGTAATTATATCATAAAAACCCCGGTTGTCAAAACAGGCATATCATGGTGTAAATCGAAGGTCGGAGGCTGGAGGAGGGATATTATCGGGACGGGGACGTCCCTCCTACACATGAGAGGCGAGAAACGGGACCCGGCATCCGGTATCCGTTCTCCATTTTCCGTCTTCCGGCCTCTGCCCTCCGACTTCTACGGTCTGATACATTGAAATTAGAAATAAATTCTGTCATAATAAATCACAGGTAGTAACAGGATTAATAGGACTACCGGAACAAAAGTAATATTTATTCAGACCCATAACTGTAGGAGAGCCTTCCAGGCTCGATTTTCGTGGCAAGATGCCACTCCTGCAAGGGACTGAATGCTTACCAAAAGTAATATCCGATGGAGGCAACCTCCCTGAAATAAACCGGGGGAATCTGATATGGAATTTACCAGAATGGCAAGAGCGGGACTCGGCGTTTTTACCGGGCACCTGACGGGAAAACCGAAACCTTTATTCGTAATTGTAGCGTTGACTAATCGATGTGTTTCACATTGCAGTTATTGCAGTATTCCCGAGAGATCTCAGCGCGAGATGACCACGGGCGAAATAAAATCGCTGATTGATCAGGTTGTTGATATTGGAACCCAACGGATAGGATTCTGGGGCGGCGAGCCGCTGATCAGGGACGATATCGGGGAAATAATTGATTATGCAGTAAAAAAGGGATTGTACGTGACCGTTGATTCCAATGGATACCTTGTCCCACATAAAATCGATCAACTGAAAAACCTCCAGCACCTTCTCATCTCCATAGACGGACCTGAGGAGGCAAACGACGCCAACAGGGAAAAGGGAAGCTTCAAGAAGATAATGAAGGCTATCGAAGCTGCATCGGAGAAAAACATCAGCCTGTGGACAATAACAGTTCTCACAAAGAACAATATTGACGAGAAATCCATTGATTTTCTGTTGGACCTTGCGGATGAATACAACCTTACAACAAGCTTCCAATTACTCCATCACAGTAAGAATTTTGGAGACAGCACAACCCTGAGACCCACGCCGGAAGAGTACAACAGGGCGCTTCGCTATCTAATGAAGAAGAAGAAAGAGGGCAGAAGAATAGGCACATCATTGGCCGCATTCCAGCATCTTATTGATTGGCCCGACCACTCGAAATATATTCTGCCCGGCGGGAAAAGAAACTGGAAATGCTGGGCGGGTAAATTTTACGCCAATGTCGATGTCGACGGCTCCGTATATCCATGCTCTCTGCTTGTCGAAAAAGTCCCCTCAAAGAATTTTCTCGAAGTGGGATTTAAAGAAGCTTTTGAAAGCCTGCAGGAACCACCATGTCAGATATGCCAGGCGACTTGCTACACGGAATACAATATGCTTTTCTCGTTGAGATTAGGCACTATCATGGAATGGGCAACGGCCTTCAGGAAATCCGGAAAATAGAAGATAGATAATGGAATACGGAAGTCGGATGTCAGATGTCGGATGTCAGATATGTAGGAGGGACGTCCCGTCCCGATAATTGGTAGTCAGAGGTCGAGATAAGGAATGCTGGAATTTTAGGAAATGAGGATTTCTTCCTCTGAGGAAATTAGAAAATAAGGAAAATGGATAATGGAGAACATAGGACATAGAGAAGATTCGATTTAAAATTCTTCGTGAACTCCGTGGCTTCGTGGTGAATAAAAAGATACAAGAATTTGGAATTATTATGAATAAAGAAGAAAAACAACATACAGAAGAACGAGTTATCAGGGAAACACGGGGTATGTGTCCCACATGCCTTAAAAGTCTGCCGGCAAGGGTCATCGTGAAAGACGATGGTGTCTATCTGTCCAGGAACTGCCCCGATTGCGGACGATGCGACACCAGGCTGTCAAAACATGCCTGGTATTACGAGGAACTTGACAAATACTTCTTCTCGGTAATGGACGGCGATTTTAAACAACGGGACTATATCATCCGCCTGACCGAGCGATGCAACCTCAACTGTCCTATTTGCCTTGCATCGGCAAACGCCAATCCTGATAATGATCTCAAGATGGAAGACCTGCTTAAATTTACCGACCAGGGCAGAAAACTCAAGATTGACCTCATGAGCGCAGAGCCCACGGTAAGAGAAGACCTCCCCGAGATGATGAGAAGACTCAAAAAACAGGGACACATTATAGCGCTCCATACCAACGGCATCAAACTTGCCGACAGGGAATATCTCAAAACTCTGATTGACGCAGGAATGGATGAGGTTCACCTCCAGCTTGACGGGTTCGAGGACAAAACGTACGAAGTGTTAAGGGGAAAGCCCCTGAGCAAAGTCAAGATGAAGGCGCTGGAGAACCTGGAAGAGTTCAACATAGCCACCGACCTTGTAATGGTAATCGCCCCCGATCTCAATGAGCATGAGGTTCCGGCAATGCTCGAATACGCAAAGAAACACCCGTTTGTAAGAGAGCTTTTCTTCCTGGGTTTAAGATCCCTCGGATACGCCAGGGAGACGGGGCACGACAAGTGCTACTTGCCCGATGACACCATCGAGATTGTTGAGCAATATACCAACGGCGAAATTGACCGCAAATCTGTACAGAGATTCCAGAAGCTTTACTTCGCGCTTCTCTCGTTGCTGGGAATAAGGAAATGTCTCTATGTACAGCACTACCTCCTTATAAGGGACAAAAAGGGCGATTTTATCCATGCAAAAGACCTCTTCGACTGGAAAAAAGTGGAGGAGCACCTGGACAGACTCCCCGGCATCCCACGCAGGAATGTACCGGGAAGATTCTGGTGGTTCCTGGGACTGGGCTGGAAGATGCTGTCAATTAATACCCTGAAAGTGGCTTGGGATGTTGTAAAAATGAAACTCAGGCTTCTCAAGGGCTTCGACCTCTCGAAGCTCTCGAACCAGACCCTCATCCTGGGATACATCACCGCCTGCGATCCGTTTATATTTGACGAAATGCTGGCGAAATACTGCGGTAAAGGCGAGCTTGCAACCGACATCGGACAGCATGAGTCAGGAGCGGTGGCAAACGTGACAAGGGAGAAATACTGGAAAGAGAAGACAGACAACGAATAAAGAATTTGTTTTCTCACCGCAAAGACCACAAAGACCACAAAGGATTCAGAGAATGGAGAACGCAGTCCGGGCATGTAGGAGGGACGTCCTCGTCCCGATAAACGGAGAACGGATGCCAGAAGTCGGAACTGTAGGAGGGATGTCCCCATCCCGATAAACGAATAGTGCAGGATGTACGTATTTTTTCACCACGAAGCCACGAAGTGCACGGAGAAAATTATTTGAAAACTCCGTGTTCTTCGTGACTTCGTGGTAGATGTCGGAAAGTTGATGAATATGAAAATACTATCACCCCTGAGTAAACCTGACGAGGTAACGCCCCTGGTTGAAGCTGGGGCGGAAGAATTTTACGCCGGCGTGCTTGATACCGCCTGGCGCAAAAAATATACGAACGTCGGCTCAATAAATCGGCGGGAATGGTCGGTGTCGAACCTGGAAAGCTATGACGATCTTGACCGGGTCGTCAGGACCGCTCATAAACTGGGAGCAAAAGTCTATCCCCCCATGAACGCCCTGTACTCTGCACATCAATATGAATCGTTGAACAGGAACCTGGAGGAAATGAGGAAAATCCCCGTTGATGCTCTTATAGTTGCAGACCCCGGGCTTCTCCTCACACTGAAGGAAACGGGATGGGACAGGGAAATCCACATAAGCACCGGATGCACTACTTTCAACCACAGAACCGCCCTTTTTTACAGCGAATTCGGAGCGACAAGAATTGTAATTCCGAGGCATCAGAACATCACCGAGATGGTTCGCCTTGCAAAATCAATAGATTTCATGGAAAAGGAATGCTTCATATTTAATTCCGGCTGCAAGAACATTGACGGCTTCTGCACATATCACCACGGCGCAAATGAAATTCTTCACAAGGGGTCATATAAACTACCCAAGAAACTGGGACTCGATTATGCTTTCCTCAAAACACTTCGCAGGCTTCCACAGTGTATGGCGAAGAAAATTGCAAGATTTTGCAACCTGAAATCCGACTCGGCATGCCTTTTGAATTACAAGGTAACACCCCACATCCTGAAGGACTGGACACCTGCGCAGGCGGGCAAAGCGAAAAAATGGCTCGAATCCACATTCAATATCTACTCCGGGCTTGATCCATGCGGTGTATGTGCCATTCCCGATCTCGTGGAGGCAGGACTTGTGAGCATCAAAATCGTGGGAAGAGAAAATCCCACATATAAGAAAGTAATGGATGTAAAATTCCTCAGGAGAATGCTCGATCTGTGGGAGAAAAACGATATGTCAAGGACTGAATACAAGCAGGAGGCGAAAAAAGCATATAAAGAGGTGTATGACGCCCCATGCCAGGAATGGTGCTATTATCCGGAAACCTCGTTCGAGAGGACGCTTTCAGGGAAAGATAGATAAGGTTTAAACATATTTTGGTGAAGGCGATCACCTGCGACTATCTATAAAGGGAGAAAAAAAGATAAATGGAGTACGCCGCATTTATTTCAAATATCGAGAATATTGACAGGATAAAAAACGATGGATTTCCATCGGATCTGATTCCGGATTCCTGGAAAGAAAACACACTTTCTTTCAACAGACTATATTTCGGACAGGAATTCTGCGAGAAGCTTATCCCTTCAACAAACGATATCGGGAAAGCTCTTGATTTTGCACAAAACAACAACATGGAATTTACATTTCTCACCCCGTTTGTTACAGAAGACGGGCTGGAAAAATGGGAAAAGATACTTGAATATATGCACGGGATGAAGCCCGGGGCTGAAGTTGTGATAAACGATATGGGCATATTTCACCTTATCCGGGAGAGATTCCCCGATTTTAAACGGGTTCTGGGCAGGCTCCTCACAAAACAGAAGAGAGGACCCAGAATCCTGCGAATGAAAGGGAAGGTTCCCGACGAAACGATCGAACATTTCCAGCGGTTCAATGCAGACGCGCCGAAATTGGCAGGATTTTATAAAAACCTCGGCTTCACAAGAATCGAGCTTGATAATACCCTCCAGGGAATCAGCAGGGATAATGAAACCCCGGCATCCCTCTATTTCCCATATATATATGTTTCAACAACGAGAATGTGCCTCACAAACCAATGCGACGACAGGAAGGAAAGCATGAGGGCGATTTTTCCCTGCAAAAAAGAATGCAGACAGATTCATTTCACAATTGAGCATGGCGAGATACCGATTCCTGTAACAATTGCGGGGAACACACAGTTTATTTACAACGATAGACTACCCGAATCCCCCGATAACCTGCATATAGACAGGCTTGTTTATGAACCCTGTGTTCCTGTATAATTGATAGTGTTGGAGTTGATATTATGAGCTTACCATTAGAAAAATATGATTTCGAAAAAATATGTGAATCTATTCCACTTTTATCATCCGAAGAAATAGAAACACTTTCTATACTCCTTGATAAAGAACTTATGTCGGATCTTGAAGAGAGGATGTCCGATATAGAGCAGGGAAAGAATCTAATATCATCTTTTCCGGGGAATGAATTTGTGGAAGTTCTTTTATGGATAGGAAGAGATAGGGCAAGTTATGAGCAAAAGATCGAGATGATAAAAAAGGCGGGCAAAGACAAGGCATTTCTTCAGGAAATAAAAGAAATTGAAGAAGATTAGTTTTAATGGCGAATTGGTATTAGGCAAATTTTATGAGGTCAAAAAAGTAGATATCCTGATTTTAAAATAGGAGGGTTTTATTATGGGTTTAATTGGAAAAAAATGTCCTAACTGTGGTTCTCCCGAAATCGATGATAAATTATTATGCAAATCTTGTGGAAGTAAGTTAATGTTTTCATCAAAGGGGGAACTAAAGATAGCTGGTTTTACAAAAAATTGCCCAAATTGTGGTTTTTCAAATAGCCAAGAAACTCGCTTTTGTGGTCAATGTGGACAAAAACTTGTTGTAAAATGTCCTATATGCAATGATGAACATGAGTTGGGACTAAAATTTTGCCCGGTTACTGGAGTGAATATAGGAGAATATCCAACTTATATTAAATTTCGCAATAAAATTATTAAAGAGAATGAATTAATTGAGAGCTTCAAAGGACAATTTAGAGAAATTGAAAAAGAAATTGAAAGAATGGAATATGTAGATTCAGAAGAAGCAAGGAGTTTAAGAATCGAAGAGTTTAGAGGATATATAAATAAGGATAATAAAAATTTTAGAAAGAGAATTTGGGAGTATTTATGCGAATTACTATTTAACGCTACAACGCTAATAATGATAATCTTAATTGTATCGATTGTAGTTGCAATCAAGATGTTTTCATCAGGATCTCGTTCATCGGGTTGTTTTATCTTTGTGATGGTTTTTTTAGGACTACCATTAGTTTATTATATTCCTGCTTTTCTATGGGCGTTATGTCTGAAGACATATTATTTATTTTGTGTTTATTCAAATTTTTCAAGAGTCAATTCAAATTATAGAGAACAAATAAATGGATTGACAAAAATGGTAGAAAACTGTGTGAAGAATCCTGAAATTTCATTTCATAAGGATAAACTGAAAAAGATCGAGTTGGATTTGGAACATGAGATAAATGAACTTGAAAATCTTAAAAATGAAATGATTGCATCTGCGAAAAGGGCGAATGTAAATTTGGATGAGTTATAGAAAATAATCAATTTTCTATAATAAAATTTGTGTGAATCTTCGTGACCTTATTAAATAAACTTTGAGGTGAATCCATTGAAAATAGCCCTGATAAATCCACCTGAAGAGAACCGGGTTTTTACCGAGGTGCCTTCAAAAGTCAATCTCAAATCGGGCATACTACCGCCCCTGGGTTTGCTTTACATTGAGAGTTACATACATAAACACACCAGTCATCATATTGTCAGGATAATAGATTGCCCTGCGGAAGAATATGGTTATGACGCTCTTGAGAAAGAACTCCGGGAATTCGCCCCCGACATAATCGGCATCACGGGACATACACACAACCTTATTGATATGCTAAAGACATCTCAGCTTTACAAGAATATTAATCCCGATGGAATCGTCGTATGGGGAGGCTCCCATGCGTCTGCATTTTCCAGGCAGTCCATGACATTCCCGGAAACAGACTTCGTGATTTATGGCGAGGGAGAGGTAAGCTTCAAGAGACTTGTTGACAATATAGAGAAAAAAGACGGGGATTTTTCCGGCATAAAAGGGCTCCTCTTCAGGAAAAACGGGGAGGTCGTAAGAAATGAGCCTTCCGATTATGTGATGAACCTGGATGAGCTTCCACATCCCCGGAGAACCGTTCTGAATGTGAAGAAATATTATTACACCATCGGCAAGGAGACCGTCGCCTCCGGGTTTGTCTCAGCCAGGGGATGCCCATATCACTGCACATTTTGCTGTACCCCGGGAAAGACGTTCAGGTCGAGAAGCGCCGGTGATGTTGTTGACGAAATGGAGGAGTGCCATGCGCTGGGCATAAAGGAGCTTTATTTCGTCGATGACACATTCAATGTGGATCAGCCCCGTGTAATTGAAATATGTAACGAGATTATCAGGCGCGGGATAAATATTTCCTGGAATTTCAGGGGGAGGATTAACCTTATTACAAAAGAGCAGTTGGAGCTTGCTGAGAAAGCAGGATGTACCAGAATACAACTTGGCATTGAGACCGGCACAGATGAGGGAATGAAGAGGTTGAAGAAGGGTTTGAAAGTCGAGGACGTCCGGCGGGTTTTCAAATGGCTAAAGAAATCAAAAATGACAAGTGTCGCTTATTTTATGATAGGATGTCCCCACGAAAAAAATCGGGAAGATGTTCTCAAAACAATCGAGTTTGCAAAAGAAATTGACCCCGACTACGTCCTGTTCGGAGTGCTGACGCCTTATCCCGACACAGCCGTTTACGAAGAGGGAGTGGAGAGAGGATTGATTGATCCCTGCGTCTGGGAGAATTTCGTAACAAACCCATCGCCCGATTTCCATCCACAGGTCTGGACGGAATTTATGACAAGGGAACAGCTTGAAGAACTACTGGATCTAGCATATAAAAAATTCTACAGAAGACCGGGATACATGTTCAAAAGGCTTCTCGAGATAAAAAGCGGTCAGGAATTATGGAGAAAGATAAAAGCGGGGTTGAATATAATAAGGTAAACGGACAGTGCAAGATGCAAGTATTTACTCACCACGAAGCCACGGAGAACACGGAGGAATTCGGAGAATGGATAATGCAGGCCTGATGTTTTTTTTACCGCAAAGACCACAAAGGATTTCGGAGAATGGATAATGCAGGCCGGATCTGTTTTTTTTTACTGCAGAGGGCACAGAGGACGCAGAGGATTTCAAATCTGTAGGAGGGATGTCCCCATCCCGATAAACGGATAGTGCAAGATGCACGGGTTTTTTCACCACGAAGCCACGGAGAACACGGAGGGATTCGGAGAAAGAATAACGCAGGCCTGATGTTTTTTTACCGCAAAGACCACAAAGACCACAAAGGATTTCGTAGAATGGATAATGCAGGCCGGATCTGTTTTTTTTAACTGCAGAGGGCACAGAGGACACAGAGGATTTCAAATCTGTAGGAGGGATGTCCCCATCCCGATAAACGGATAATGCAGGTCTGAAGTTAGGTAGCGGAGGTTTTTAAACCTCCCATGAGATTAACCCCCGGATTTATCCGGGGGAAGAAGGGAATACACACAACCCTCACTACTTCAGACGCTTCAGCGTCTTCCTCGGATGGAAAAAGGAAGAAGGATAACGAATAGCGCTCCCATTTTCTCTTTTCTTTTTTCCATTATCCTTCAGTGAAGAATCTAAATCCCAATTGTTTAAGGAGAAACCCGGAGTAGAGATCCTTCTCTGTGGAAGATATCGCAGGTATGTAAAACCTGTTCTTCCCGAAAAATCATCTCCTAATGAGGCCGCTGTTGGAATTATACTGCGGGTAGTTTCCCGTAACACCTACCGCCTTGTGATTTTTCCCGGAGCAGTAAAATGTATAAGATTTGTGCCCGGCATCCGTATGGTATGATTTGCTGTATGTGTCCTTTCTTTTTGTCGGGCATTTTGGAATGGATCTTCTGAAATATTTCGGGGTCAATTGATCCAGTTTGCCGGGGAAATGATCATTATTATCATTCGCATACATTTCAAGAGCGATTCTGATGTTTTTACAATTGGCTTGACACTGCATAAAATAACCATCGGCACGAGGATCGTATTTGCCCGAATGCCAGCCCATACAAACCCATATAAAACAAAGCATTGAAATAACAAAGAATATCCAGTTAATCTTATAATGTAATTTTTTCCAGAAAAGCCCTACTCCTATACGTAAAATAAAATAGGGGAATATAACGCCGAATACGGCAATGATGAAACCTATCAATGATGAGGATCCCATATAAATAAGGGTACTAAGGAATCCCGAAGTAATTCCAAAAAGAACAACAATTATCATAAAAGCTACCACAGAGACAGAAAACGAGAAATGTATGAATCTCTTCCATTCCTGCGGGATCCTGTCAAGGTCAATGTCGCTCCAGCCTATTAAACCGGAAAGCCTTTTTCTTGCGGTTTTTGCGTCGGGAATCCTTTTTTCTCTTGATTTGAGGCAGTCGCTGATGAATACACAAAAATCGGTGCTGAGCTTCCTGTTGAATTTGCGTGGTGATGGAAAGCGGAATCTGAACTGGAAAGGTTCCTGCCCTGTAACGAGGTGATAAAATGTCGCTCCCAGTGAATAGATATCGGCTGAAAAATCGGTCTGCGCTCCCGTATATGCTTCAGGTGGGGCGTATCCGGGCGTTCCCAGGGCGTGGGTGTCTTTGTTCTTTTTCCGGGAATAAAATCGAGCCGCCCCGAAGTCGATTAACTTCAGCTTTCCCCTGCCTGTCAGAATGATATTGGAGGGCTTGAGATCCTTATAGATAATATTTCTTCCGTCTTTCTGGAGATATATGAGGGCGTTTGTAACCTGACTCATGTATTTGAGCGCTGTCGCCTCCGATATTCCCCCTCTTCTTTCAATCATATCCAGCAGGTTCTCCCCGGTTATCCATTCCATAATGAGATAGTGGCGTCCCCTGAAGTAAATAAAGTCATATACCTTTGGAAAAGCTGGATGATCCAGGGCTTTCAGGATCTTGATCTCCCGGAAAAAAAGATCCTGCGCCTCGTGCATTTCCTGGACGGTGAGCCCGGATCTCTTCAATTCCTTTATTGCCACAGTCCTGTCTTCAACCTTGTCCCATCCCCTGAAGACAACGCTGTATGAGCCCTCCCCGACTATTTCATTGAGAACATACCTGTCCGCCAGAATTTCCTTGCCCAACATCCTCACCCCCTGTTCCATTTTCAGTGCAACAACATACGAAAATTCTGCCATTACTCGCCCAAAGTGTCGGCCGGGAGACCAAATAGTCGCCATATATAAATTTGTAGCAAAACCAATCGGAAATATTCTGTTCAGGGGTGAATTGATTGAGTTTGAATTGCGTATATTGATTCTTTTCTTAAATATATCATTAAAAGTAGCGAAGAATATAAATAAACCGAACGCGACAATTATTATTGGCTTCTATATATAATCGGCAAAATGTATCATTAGCGAATTTAATTTAACATCAAGAAAGGTGATATACGCATGAAGCTCAAAAAAATAATTGTTATCGCTCTCATAATAATTATCTCCTTCATCGCATGCATTGCAGCATTTAAATATTATACAAATAGAATAATCTGGAAGCAAATATACAAACTTAAATCAAAAGATCCGGTTGTCAAAGCTAATGCTGAAAATAAGCTTGTAAAATTTGGCAAACCTGCAGTGAAGCCTCTTCTAACCGCCATGAAATATAACGCCGGCCGGCTAAGATACAATGCCACAAATGGGATAAGCAAGATTGGTGGCAAGAGATTTTTTGAGGGCGCGGTTCTTTCATATAAGGATAAGAACGTCCTTTTCAGGACTTCGATCATGAGAATTCTGGGGAAAATTGGAGATAAAGAAGCGGTTAGACCTATTGCTGCAGCACTGAAAGACAAAAATCCGGTAATTGGCAAAGAAGCTGCCATTGCCCTTGGGGATATTGGCGATCCGGATGCCATTTACCCCCTGATTGATTTCCTTGAATTTCTGGCGAAGAATGACGAAGATTTCCCATGGAAATTGGAAGATGAATACGTATTTATAATTTTTCGGAAAATTGGAGAACCATCAATAAAGCCGCTCCTGGAATCAATAAGAAGATGCGATAAGAAACAGAGGGATAGAATTGGGTGGGTATTATGCGAAGTGGTCAATCCTCAATCCATGAATACTCTGATACAAGCTTTAGATGATGAAGATGAGTTTGTCAGAACTGCGGCAATTTCCGCACTATGCTACCTCAAATACATGAACACAAAAAAAACGGGGAATCTTTCAGCGGTATTTATAAAGGCTGTTGAAGATGAGAGTAAAAATGTCAGAAAGGCAGCGCTCCAAGGCCTGCGGGGGAGTGAAGATAAAAGAGCTCTGGAAACAATTGTCAGAAGCTTGAGTGATGAGAATGAGGATGTCAGGATGATTGCCATTTTTGCCCTGATGGAATTTAGGGATAAGTCAGCAGTAAAAAGCCATACCGATTTCATATTGGAATCTCTAAGGGGTATGCGTCAAGATGAAAGTTGCAAAAATAGTCTGATTCATATTCTCAAAGAAATAGAAGCTGATAATAATAAAATATGCGACATTCTTGTAACGTTTTTGGAGGATGACAATGAGGAGATCAGGAGTAATGCAATATCAATGATAGCGGAAATAAACGAGGATAGGGCGGTTGATCTGTCAATTCAATACATTTACAATAATGAAAATGAAAGTTCGCATATTAATTATTCCGCATTTCGCGCTTTGAGGAACATTGTAAGTAAAAAGGCGAGAGATGCCCTTTTGAAATTGCTCTCCCACAAAAATAAGGAGATAAGGTTTTATGCCGCCGGTTCCCTTCACTTATATCCCGACAGAGAAGTTATTAACTGCCTTATTGATTCTCTGGCAGATAAAAGTAGGCGGGTCAAGCTCTCAGCAATGTGTGCGATATCGAGAATTGCCTATAATACCAACGATGAGCGTTGTGTTATGGCTCTTATCGATTGCCTGAAAGACGGTGATCCGCAAATCAGGAAATATGCGGCACAACGAGTGGGATATTTGAGAGACAAAAGAACTCTTGAAGCTCTGATCAATTTACTTTCCGATAATAATGAGGCTGTAAAATTGGAGGCGATCAAAGCTCTTTCATTATTTCGTAATAAAAGAGCAGTCAGGGCTCTGTGCGGCATGCTGAAAAGTAATAATCAAAATCCTGAAATAAGAAAAAAAATTCTTGAGACTCTTAGTTTGATTAGAGACAGGCGCGCTGTTGATGCTGTGACTGAATGCCTTAAGGATAGAAACATTAATATCCGGGCAACCGCGGCGGAAACACTCGGCGGGATTGGGGACAGGCGAGCCTGTGATGCTCTTCTGAATGCCTACAGGAAAGAGGGAAGATTTGTAAGGATTTCAATAATAAAGTCATTGGGAATGTTAAAGGAAAAGCGCGCTGTGGAGCCTATCATCAAATCATTGAATGATAAGTGGGATTTATTGAGGGAATCATCGGTAATGGCGCTCGGACAAATCGGCGATAAGCGGGCTTTGAATCCACTCATAAAATGCCTTGATGATAAGGAGGAGAATATTAGAAAAGCCGCCGTGATATCTCTTGGGCAAATAGGCGACAAAGTGGCGATAAAACCATTGATTAAAGCAATGAAGAAATACAGGAGCGTCCAGATAAGATACCCCGCTTCCGACGCCTTGTGCAAAATAAGATGCAACGAAGCGGTTGACCCAATGATTGAATTGCTTGAGGAGAATGATCCTTCACTCAATATGCACGCGGCAATAGTTCTCGGGAGACTTAAAGATAAAAGGGCAGTTAAATCCCTGATCAAAGCTGTTGAAAGCAAACCCACACAAACGATAGGCACTTGTGTTTTTGCCCTTGGAGAAATCGGGGACAAAGAAGCTTTGAATCCATTAATTAAGCTCCTGTCAAGGACGAGGAATTGGAATATAAGATGGGATGCTATTATAGCTCTTAAAAAAATTGGCGACAAGAGGGCGGTTGAACCTATTATTAAATGTCTAAAAGAATGCCACGAAAAAAGAGTAAGAAAAGAGGCTTTGATTTCACTTGCCAAGCTTGGCGACAAAAGAGCGGCAAAATCAATTGTCAGGTTCCTTGATGATAGTGACAAAGAAGTAAGAATTGAGACTCTGAGAAGTCTTGCTACCCTTTGCGACAGAAGCACGGTGATTCACATCGCGAAATTGCTCAAAGATAGAGAGGGAGAAGTGAAGTTTGAAGCTGCAAGAGCATTATTCATTTTGGGAGATAATAGAGGCAAGGAATTCCTCATAGGGCTATTGGACGATAGAAACAAGAAGTTAAGAATTAAGGCGGCGACACCCCTTGCAAGATCGGGAATTAAAAGGGCAAGCGATGTTATTTTCAATTCCCTTGATGATAATAGTGAAAACATCCAGGAATCTGCAATTGAAGCCCTTGGTGAAGTCGGCGATAAGAAGTCAATAGACATACTCATTGGGTATCTTGACAATGATAACCAGTGGATTGTATCAAATGTAATATTTGTCCTCCAGAAAAACGGCAATCCTTCCGCAATAATGTCATTAAAAAAGGCTGCCGCAGAAAGAAGCTTTTTTATTAAGAATCAGGTAAAAAGGGAATTGAGATAGAGAGAAGAGAACCCGGTCCACAAAATGAAATCCTTAGTGGTTAATCTTTATAATTGAGGAGTCCCGCATCTTTTATTGAGTATGGCAAAAAAGCTCGGGGGAATGAATAAATCCGAATATTTCCCCCTATTGAGGCCAGAAGATCCTGCTCAAGATAATTTATTATCAAAGCCAGTTTGGAGGCCAGCCTTGTTTTTCTTTTCCATCCTTATATATAGAGGAAATCGCATTTTTTATAACCTTCAGCCAATGTCATGGTTCTCATCAGTCCTCCTATAGATCCGTTCTCGGCAATCCGTTCTCCATTTTCCTTATTTCCTTAGAAACAATAATCCTTATTCCCTTATTTCCTTAGAGGCAATATTCCTCATTTCCTCAACCAGTTTTCCCACCTCATCCATAAACGAATCCAGTAAATTTTCCTCATCCACAACCCTGAGTTTTTTTCCTTCTTTAAATATAACGCCCTTGCCTTTTCCGCCGGCTATTCCGAGGTCCGCTTCTTTTGCTTCGCCGGGTCCGTTCACGACGCACCCCATAACCGCAAGTTTCAGGGGATATGGGATGTTGCGGACCCGCTCCTCAACTTCGCATGCAATCCTGACAACGTCAATCTGCGTTCTTGCGCATGTGGGGCATGATATAAGCTCGGGTCCTCTTTGCCTTATTTCCAGGGATTTCAGAATGTCCCAGGCGACACGGATTTCCTGAACCGGGTCATCTGTGAGGGAAACCCGCAAGGTGTCGCCGATTCCCTCATACAGCAGGATCCCCAGTCCCACCGACGATTTGATTGTGCCGAAATTTCTTGTCCCGGCCTCGGTAATTCCAATATGCATGGGATAATCACATAATTGCGACATTAGCCTGTAGGCCTCGACACAGATGGGGACGGATGATGCCTTCAAAGAAATGATAATGTTATCAAAACCGACCTTGTTTAATAGCACGATCTCTCTATCCGCCGATTCAACCATTGCCTCGGCGCATATTCCTTCATATTTTTTATAAAGCATAGGGTCAAGAGATCCTGCGTTCACACCGATTCTTATGGGGATTCCGGCAGAATTCGCCTGTTTTGCAAGGGATTTCACCTCATCCCTGTTTCGAAGATTCCCGGGGTTAATCCTCAGCTTGTGAACGCCTTGTGAAATTGCCTCATGGGCAAGTTTCGCGTCAAAATGAATGTCGGCGGCAACGGGAAGATCCGTACCGGATATAATCTTTCCCAGAGCCTTCGCCGATTCCATATCAGGCACACCGACACGCACAAGCTCACACCCGGCCTCTTCGAGGCGTTTTATCTGTTTGAGTGTCGCTTCCACATCCTTTGTGGCGGTGTTGGTCATAGACTGAACGGCGACAGGGGCATCCCCGCCGATATATATATTTCTGATTTTTATTTTATGAGTTTTTCGTCTTTTAATCATAATTTTTAGTTTTTATTAATATTCACCGCAGAGATCGCGGAGACCGCGGAGATTTTTTACAGGTTTTAGGACAGCACCCGATTTTAATCGGGTGGTTAGAAGCCTATAAAACCTACCTCCCACCTCCAACTTAACCGTTTCAACGGTTTCTTTATGAGACAAACCACTGAAGTGGTTAGGACGTTGTAGTGGTGGGGTTTACGCTCAATTCACCACAATAAATTGTGGTGTTGTCTTAAATACCTTAAAACACCTGTTATTACTTTAAAATGTCTGCCCTCGTCTGGAGCGAAGGCTCTCTCCTCTGCGAATCCTGAAACAAGTTCAGAATATCTATGCATGGACCCGGGCGATTTTCAGGATTTTGGCGGCTATTTCCACTATCTCGGGAACGGTATCTGCAACGGGAACGCCGGCTTCATTAAACGCCTTCACCTTTCCTTTTGCGGTTCCGGAGGATCCGGATACAATTGCCCCCGCATGTCCCATGCGTTTCCCCGGAGGTGCGGTTTTTCCGGCGATGAAGCTGACGACAGGTTTTTTCGAGGTTTTTATGAACTCCGCCGCCTCCTCTTCCATGCTTCCACCAATCTCACCTATGAGGATTACAGCTTCCGTTTCGTCATCCTCTTCGAAAAGTTTCAGAAGATCAGTGAAAGAGGTTCCAAGTATGGGATCTCCGCCAATACCGATGCAAGTTGTCTGTCCAAGACCGGCGCGGCTAAGCTCATCGACAACCTCGTAGGTGAGTGTGCCGGAGCGGGATATAAGTCCCAGGGGACCCTTTTTGAATATCCTTCCGGGCATGATTCCGAGCTTGGTTACTCCAACCGTTATAATTCCGGGGCAATTGGGACCTATCAGGACTGTGCCGGTTTTTTCGGCAACCGACTTTACCTTCAACATGTCGTGAACGGGCAGTCCTTCGGTGATACAGGCAACGACCCGTATCCTCGAGTCCATTGCCTCCATTATTGCGTCGCAGGCGAACCTGGCAGGCACGAAGATGACCGATGCATTTGCGCCGGTTTTCTCTACTGCATCTTTGACAGTGTTAAACACGGGGAAGCCGTTGGCAATTTGTCCTCCCTTGCCCGGCGTCACTCCTCCCACAACGTTTGTTCCATATTCTTTCATTTTGGTGGCGTGGAAATTTCCTTCTCTGCCTGTTATTCCCTGAACGAGTACTTTAGTATCTTTGCCAACCACAATACCCATATTTTACTGACTCCCTTCATCCGTTTGCTCTTTTTCAAACAAGAAACATCTCTGCCTGATAAATTTATGTAATCTTTTGCTTACATCGGGCGGGATCTGTTGCCTTACAGTCTCTTCCCTGTACAATGTAATATATTTTTCTATGGAGCAATATGCCGCATTCCCCAGGGGACAATCTTCATCATCCGTAAGGAGTTTTTCGATATCCGCATCAACAATTTCCTCATGATGCAGGGATAGGTAGTGGAAATTAAATTCTAATTCACTCAATCGAATCCACTCCTTTCCCGTACTTTTCCAGTTTATCCCTGAGGTATAGTCTTGCCCTCAAAACTCTGGATTTTACCGCCGGAACGCTGAGGTCCAACATTCCAGCCACCTCTTTATTGGAAAAGCCCTCGACATCTCTTAAAATGAAAACAAGGCGGTATTTTTCCGGTAGTTCTGACACCGCCTGTTCAAGGTATTTGAGGAACTCCTTTTTCTCGTAAGTCCGGGGGATATTGGTTTTACCATCCGCTATTTGAGGAAGAACGCTGCCACCTCCTGTTTCGAGGGGAGCATCCAGGGAATCTGTTTTCTTGCCTTTTTCCTTCCTCAGTTTCATCAGGGCATGGTTCGTGGCTATACGGAAAAGCCAAGTGGAGAATTTTGAATCGCCCCGGAAGCTTTCCATGTTTTCGAGGACGCTGAGGAATGTTTTTTGAAGCAAATCTTCAGCATCTTCAGGGGAATGAAGCATTTTTAGTCCCAGGCGATATACCCTTCCCTCATAACGCTTCACAAGCTCCTCAAAAGCTTCATAGTCTTTCTCCCGACTCAACTTCAGGAGCTCATAATCACTTAAATCCGATAGGGATTGTTGGGCCACCGCATGATCCTCCATAGCCAATTGTTCCATTATCCGGTTTGTCCTCAGACTATTTTATCCAGTTGCTTTGATAACGTTTCAAAGGGAATAAATCCTATCTGTTGCGATACCGGCTTTCCTTCTTTGAAAACAATCATCGTTGGAATAGACATTATTTTATACTTTGAAGCATAGAGGGGGTTCTCATCTACGTTCAGTTTCCCTATCACTACCTTTTCTTTGTATTTATCCGACACCTGCTCCAGAACCGGCGCCATCATTCTACAAGGGCCACACCAGGGAGCCCAGAAATCAACTAGTACCAGCGACTCTTTTTGATTCAATACTTCCGACTCGAAATTTTTATCTGTCACTTCTAAGAGATTTGCCATTTTTTATCCTCCTTGTATAGGGTTATTAAATCCTCGTATAGGGTTATTAAATCCTCTTTGGTTTGGTTACATTTTTTCTCGAATTCTCAAAAAGGGTTCAAGCAAAATCATTTAATTCCTTTTTATAAAAACCGACAGGGACTCCATAAAGTTCCCGTCTATTACAGAAATCCTTAATTGCCTGCCTTTACTTTATGCTTGTCGAGAGTCTCCTTGATTGTCTTGAAATACTCGAATTTATATAGCTG
The DNA here is from genome assembly GCA_021107945.1 of Vulcanimicrobiota bacterium. GTDB lineage: Bacteria > Vulcanimicrobiota > JAJTBE01 > JAJTBE01 > JAJTBE01 > JAIORV01. Next base: position 18,281 of record JAIORV010000039.1, read on the forward strand.
ATGGGCACAGAACAGAGGGAAGCCCGTCAATTCCTCGTCGGGATGCTTATCTATTGCAGATTGACAAAACTGAACTCCCATGCCTCCCATTTCAAGAAGATCGTTCCAGAAAAAACGCATTGAATGGATTCCCGTTGCAAGCTTCACGCGGACTGTGGGGTGTTTGTCGAGGAATATCACTGCAGTTCTGCCCTTGGATCGAGCCTGCTTGAGAAGATTGGGTAAATCGGACTTTTTCCAGCGACTCTTGTAATGATAAACTACTGCGTCCCTGTTGTGTTTCAACTGTAATCCCAGACTTTTGAGTCTTAGTCCCAGCTCGAGATCCTCCCATCCATATTCCTTAAATCTCTCATCGAAAAGGCCTGCTTCATCGAGATATTTCTTTGCAACAGAAACATTGCTTGTCCAGAAAAACGCCGTAGAGATATCCTGCATAGTAAACTTGGGCTGTTTCCCAGGTTTTTCAAGATCATCGACATGGTTCACCCACCCGCGAACCACAGAGCGGGGATGCTCGTTATGAACTTTCATATGCTCCGCTATCAGGTTTTTCGAGGCTAAAATGTCGTCATCAACGAAGAGAATAATCTCTCCCTCGGCGGCATTTATTCCGACATTTCTGGCGGCGGAAAGCCCGGCGTTCTCCTGATATAGGTATGTGAATTTACAGGGTGGATTCAATTCCCTCAAAACTTCTTTCGTACCGTCGGATGAACCGTCATCGACGAGAACGATCTCGTATTTGTCTTTCGGGTAATTCTGGTCAAAATGTGCCAGCAGAGCCTTCACAAGAAGCTCTTTCCGATTGTATGTGCATATTTGAATAGATATATCCATATTGAAGACGGAAGAAGATTTCTCTCGGGTTAATGGGAGATCTTCTGCCCGATCACTCCTTTCATTTTTCCTCTTTTAAAGCGTCCAGAAGACTGCTTAAATAATTATACTGAAAAATCCTCCCGGAAAAGAACATGTGCAAGGTCGGATTTTCCGCTTTTCCCGACTTGATCCAATTCTCGCCCATTCCGGCAAGCCACCTGTTGTTGAGGATCCTTGTGTAATAGTAATTCAGCGGGTGAATACCTATGGCCATCTTCACTTTCCAGTGGGGGTGCTTCCTGTAATAAATAGCTGCGCTTCTTCCAAGCTCCTGCGCTCGTTTTTTCATTTCCTCCAGAACGACGGATTTCTCTTTTCCCTCGTCGGGTTTATAATGAAAAATATAAGCATCCATACAGAAATGAACCTTGCATCCTGCTTCTCTCAATCGCCAACCTATCTCGTTATCCTCGAATCCATATTCTTTGAAATCAGTATCAAAACCACCAACCCGGAGGAGAGTCTCCCGCCATGTCGAGGCGTTGCAAGTACAAAAAAAAGCTCCGGAGAATTGATATGGCTTTGGCTTGAAATCAGGAATTATCTCATACTCGGCGACATTTACGATGGGACCTCTGACCACGATATTCTCACCGGATTCGTATTCTTTCAGGTGAGATTTCAGAAAATTGGGAGGCGCCAGTATATCGTCATCAACAAATAAAATGACATCGCCCCCGGCATTTTCAATACCCAGGTTCCTCGCCTCGGAGCGACCTCCCCAGTTTTTATAGAAATAGCGAACTTCCACATCAGTATTCAGGTTCTTGATTCGATCCTGTGTATCGTCGGTGGAACCGTCATCAACAACTATGATCTCATAGTCGCCGGAATTGACGTCTTCCTGCTTGTCCAGTGTCTCGATTGATCCCGCGAGAAGATCCGCCCGATTGTGAGTACATATTATAACGCTTAGATTGTATGACAATGTAATGCCTCCTGCAAACCGGATAGTGGGAAATGGGAAATGGGAAACGAGAAACGAGATCCGGCCTCCGACCTCCGTTACAGCTTGTATTCTACATCCAACTCATCCGCTATCTGTTTTAAATTTTTAGCAACTTTCGGATGGAGTGGGATTCCTTCTTTCCTATACTTATCTGCTTTTTCGAACTCTTTCTCCCCGTGAATATATATCCGGGATTGCCCCTCGGACTTGTTGGAATTCTTTAGTTTCCTGATGAGCGTATCCATATCGGCTTTGAACTCATCGAGATCACGAAAATAATCGATGCGCATCGCGCCAAAGAAATGTCCAAGGTTTGCGGGAAGTGGGTTGCCGTCATCGTCTTTTGGATAAACCTTGTCCGCAAAGGCGGAGCCCGACAATATGCCTGTTAGCATTTCCACCAGGAGCATCATCCCGTATCCCTTGTGTCCCGACAGGTATTCCCCTGCACCGCCCAGGGGCAATAAACCGCCGCCTGCGCGACTTTCAAAATTCTCCAGAATTTCCCCCGCATCGGTGGAAGGATTTCCTTTTGTATCCGTAACCCAACCCAGGGGCAGTGGCTTCTCGAGCCTGTTATACACCTCGATTTTCCCCCGGGGTACGACGCTTGTAGCCATATCCAGGACATATGGGCGCTCCTGTGCCGCAGGAATTGCAACACTTATGGGATTTGTCCCCAGAAGCGCGTCTTTACCGAATGTAGGCACAACAAGGACCTCCGTGTTTGTCATTGAAATGCCGATCATGTCCTGATCAAGAGCCATCATTGAGTAATACCCGGCAATTCCGTAGTGGTTGCTGTTTCTGACCGTTACAAAGGCGATTCCAATATCATTCGCCTTGTCGATAGCTTTTTGCATTGCTCTCTTGCTTACCGGCTGACCCAGTCCCGAGCCGGCTTCTATTACCGCCGTCGTTTTTGTCTCTTTCACAACTTTCTCATCAGGTTGTGCGAGCATAACGCCATTTTTTAATCCATCGACATATCTTTTAAGCCTGGCCACCCCATGGGAATTGACCCCCCTGAGGTCGGCAAGCACAAGTATGTCCGCGGTAATCCTGGAATCTTCTTCTGATACTCCCATTTTTTGAAAAACTTCAGCACAGAAATTTCTCAGCGCATAGGCATTTACAATCTCCCGGGCCTCAATAGCCATGAATATTCCTCCCCGGATAGTCTGATATAGTGGTTATGAAGTTCTATCTCATATTGATTCTTCCTTTTGGGATATGAAGTCTAAACCGGACTTTTATTCACCTTCCTTCATGAGAATAACCTCTACCTTCCTTCATGAGAATAACCCCCGGTTTTAACCGGGGGAAGAAAGGGGCACCTCCAACCCTTACAACATTAGCCACTTCAGTGGCTTACCGATAATGAAGCCAGGGAATTAGAAAAATTTTCGTATCTTCATGCTAAAAATCCACTAACCCCTCCGCGCCCTCTGCGTTCTCTGCGTTGGATTTTTAATCCCGGAATATTTCACCCCCGTTTTACTACAAATATTAATGTATCAACAAAACAAGATCCCGGAGGGGGTGGGGATGTTGGGCAGGGAAATTCTGGCGGACAGGTATGTTCTCAATGAAATAGTCGGGGAGGGCTCATACAGCGTTGTCTTCAGGGGATGGGACAAGGTTGAAGACAGGACTGTGGCAATAAAGGAATTGAAGAGATCCGGGCTCACCGTCCAGGAAATGCACGAGGCGCAGGATCTTTTTTTCCGGGAGATCAAGATCCTGAAAGCCCTGGATCATCCAGCTTTTCCAAAGGTATATGACTTTATTTACTTCAGGGGACGCCACTATCTCATTATGGAATGGATAACCGGGGAGAACCTGCTGGATATGATTGAAAGAAGAGGGGGAATATCAGAGGCGACAGCGCTCAAATACATGAGGCAGGTCACAAACGCCCTCATATATCTCCAGAAAGACGGGAGAAATATTATATATAAGGATCTCAAGCCCTCCAATATCATTCTGACAGGCAAAGGGAAGCTGAAGTTGATCGACTTCGGGGCGGCTCGATTTTATTCCCAAAAAAAGAACAAAGACACCCACGCCCTGGGAACACCCGGATACGCCCCGCCTGAAGCATATACGGGAGCGCAGACCGACTTTTCCGCCGATATCTATTCACTGGGAGCGACATTTTATCACCTCGTAACAGGGCAGGAGCCTTTCCAGTTCAGGTTCCGCTTTCCATCGCCACGCAAATTCAACAGGAACCTCAGTACCGATTTTTGTATGTTCATCAGCGACTGCCTCAAGTCAAGAGACAGAAGAATTCCCGACGCGAGAACCGCAAGAAAAAGGCTTTACTGTCTAATGGGATGGAGCGACATCGACCTTGACAGAATCCCGCAAAGATGGAAGAAATTCACATATTTCTCGTTTTCCGTTTCTGTGGTATACTCCGCGTAATTTAGTTTGTCATCATTTTACGGAACGGCGCTATCATACTTCTCAGGGACGCCGGATTGCCCTGAAAACGATTGAATCTCCTGA
>JAIORV010000114.1 GCA_021107945.1 Vulcanimicrobiota bacterium
TGGATTTCTTTCAATCCACCGGCTCAGCAAACATGCCGGGCGAACAGACAACACCCGATTTCAATCGGGTGGTTAGAAGCCTATAAAACCTACCTCCGACCTCCAATTCAACCGTTTCAACGGTTTTCTTGTGAGATAAACCACTGAAGTGGTTAGGATACTGTAGCGGTGGGGTTTACACTCAATTCATCACAATGAATTGTGGTGTTGTCTTAAACACCTTTAAACTCCTGTTATTACTCTAAAACACTTGAAATAAATTCTATTGCTTCTAACAAATTCGCATGTGCGAAATGTGAGTACTTGAAATTTACTTGTATTTTTTCTCTGTTATGTTTTGTATTGTAATGTAAAAGTAATGCATTTGAATTAATCGTAACTATCTCGACAATGTTAAATTAGTTTGCAGAGCACGGTATAGGAGGTCTTTAGACCTCCTATACAAGCAAGGGAAAGCTAAAGCTTTCCGCTACCGGCATTTGAGTTTAATGTAACATTGTCAAGCTATTCAGACCTCTCGCCGTAGGAGAGGCTTCCAGCCTCGATTTCATATTTTTTAATTATAACCCGGTTCTTAATACCGTCGTGGGATTGGAAGGAAAATAAGAACTAAAAGAGTATTTTTACATTGCCCGATATTAAGAAAAACAGGTGGTTTTTCAAAATGAGCAAAAAAGACGAAAAAACAGATTGGATGAAAATACTTGAGCCTATTGCCATTCCCAGAAGAGCGGGATCCGAGGAAGAGAAGAAGGTCAGGGATCATATTGTTAAAGAATGGGAATCATTTGGTAGTGAGTCGGAAGATGGATCCGTAAAGGTCAATAAGCTCGATGTAATTTTTTCCAAAGACACTCCGAAAGTCGTGTCCGGATTCTTCATCCTGGGGTTTGTCCTGATTCTTCTATGGAATCTCCTGTCGTTATATATATTCAGAGAGCCTCCTCATATTTATATTACATGCTTTTTCTCCGTTTTAATTATCTTTTCACTTATGGCGGGAAGTCGCTGGAATTCCATTGTTGAGGTATTATACAGACGGAAGACGGCAAATATGATTAAAACCGCCAATATCGAGGCGGTTATCGACAGGAAAGCTCAGAAAACAATTATATTTACCGCTCACTATGATTCAAAATCACAGTCCATAGGATTCCTGCCGAGGCTTTTTATGGCCGGGTTCTGTTACGGCTCCGCTCTTTTTATTGCCATGTATTCCATCCTGTATTCAGTTTATCTTATTAATATAATGAAAAAGCTCCCTCCAGCGCAGGAATTAATAATTCATCGCCTGAACTCAGCCATTGTATTGCTCGGATTCTTAATTATTCTTGTGCTTGCTCTTTTCTATTTTATCGGGTCAGGGAATAAGTCTCCCGGCGCAGTTGATAACGGATCTGGAGTTGCTGTTTTAACATGTCTTCTGAAGCATTTTTCAGAGAATCCTCCCGACGATGTGAATCTCCGCTTTGTGGCAACTGCCGCAGAGGAAGACGGACTTATCGGTGCAGTCAAGTACATTGAGAAGATGGAGTCGGTGCTGGATAAAGGTAATACATGTTTTGTGAATCTGGATAGTGTGGGGGCAAAAGGTAAGCTTCTGATTATCGACAGGTATGGGATCCCTCCCGTATCGACTTCAAAGGCTGTTTCCGCGAAGATACTCAAAACCGCAAATGAATTTGGTATTCCTGCAAAGAGGGTTTATTCTCCGATGGGTGTCGGGTATGATTCGATACCGATTGCATATAAGGGATATGAGTCCGTCACATTAGCACATTGCGGATTTGATAAAGCTCTGTGGTCGATTCATTCCGGGGGAGATAGTTTGGCCAATATCGATCCCGATGCTCTTCAAAATACGTATGAGGTATGTAAGTCATATGTGTTTTCAACGCAGAGATCGCAGAGGGGAAAAGATAGCAGATGACGGATCCCGTTTCCCGCTTCCCATTTCTCGTCTCTCGCATGTAGGAGGGACGTCCTCGTCCCGATAACCGGACAACGGACAACCCATTACCAGGACCACATAGAGGATAACCCATTACTGATGCCGAATTGTTGAAAAAGAAAAGCATGGATTTCTCTTCATGAGATTAACCCCCGAATTCATTCGGAGGATAAGAGGAATACAGCCCCTCCGGCCTCCTCTCAAACATATAGCCACTTCAGTGGCTTCCCAATAAAAAATAAGGAATGAATAAATGAACAAAGCAATATTTATTGACAGGGACGGAACAATTAACAAGGAAGTTGATTTCCTCTCGCAGGTGGAAGATATTGAGATTATTCCCCGTTGTGTCGATGCAATAAAACTGATGAACGAAAACGGGTTTCTGGTAATAATAATCAGCAACCAGTCGGGGATTGCAAGAGGATATTTTGATAATCTCGATTCTCTTAATATATTCAGCGAGATTATATCCAGGCTCAAGGAGAAGGGTGCATCAATCGACAATTTCTACTACTGTCCCCATCACCCCGAAGGTAAGGTAAAGGAATTCTCAATCAAATGCGATTGCAGGAAGCCCGCCCCGGGGATGTTCCTGGAAGCTCGGGAGGATTTTAATATCGATTTTTCACAATCTTTCGCAATAGGCGACAGGATAAGGGACATTATGCCTGCGATTCAGCTCGGATGTAAGGGAATCCTGGTGAAGACGGGATATGGCGGGAAAGAGATGAGCAAAAAGGATGAATGGACTTTGACTCCTGATTTTATCGCAGAAGATTTATATGATGCGGCAAAATGGATTCTTAAATAATAAGTTACTGTTCAGTCCCTATGTTTTTTTACCACAGAGAACACAGAGATAAATCGGAGAATTCTCTGTGCCTGCGCTGAACCCCGGCTACCTGCCCTGAACTCGTTTCAGGGTCGCCAAGGCTGGCTTTTGCGGTGAATGGTTTCCCTATCTTTCAGCTAATGGAATCAACAGAGTAACGGTGGTTCCCGTCCCGATTTTGCTGTCTATTTTCAATTCTCCACCAAACTCTCTTATAAGGCTATATGTAAGAGCAAGTCCCTGGCCTCCGGCGTCCCCGGATTTTTCAATGTTAAAGAATGGCGAGAAAATCTTCTCAAGATCCTCCTCATTCATTCCCTTGCTTGTATCCCGGATCAGCAACCGGGCATGGTCATCATATCTATCCGTTGAAATTATTATCTCTCCACCGTCGAGCATTGAGTCCCTGCAACTTAACAGAATCATCATGAAAGCTTGCTGCAGACTGACAGGAATTCCCTCGATAATTAACAATTCTTTAGCGTAATCCGTCTCGATTTTTATTTTATATCTATCGGCGCGGGGGCGGAAATATTGTATGGTCTCTTCCAGCAATTCATTTAAATCACGCTTTTTCTTTTTTGATTTTTCACTTCCACAGAATCTTGCCAGTTTACTTATCGTATCCTTCAACCTATATCCACAATCCCTTATTTCTTCCATATCTTCCCGGATGGGATCAATGGGAGCTATCTTATTCAGGAGAAGCTCGGAGAATCCCACGATCCCGGCAAGGGGATTATTAAGATCGTGTGATATCGCCCGGACAAAAAGAAGGAGTGATGTTAATTTCTGGGAGTTTAGCAATTCCTTGCTGCTTTGCATCATTTTCCTGTTAATATCGGCAAGCTCCCGATTCTGTTGAGTTATCTTATTTTTCAGCGCTCCGTTTTGCTTTTCCAACTGTTTTTGATGGTAAGCTCTCTTTACAATTAATGGGAGAAGTTGAAAATTTAATCGGTCTTTTATTATGTAATCAACCGCTCCGGATTGCAACGCAAGAGCGGCGATTTGTATGACATCCCTTTCGCATAGCACAATTACCGGAAGGTCTATATCCTCCTGCCGCAGTCTTTCAAGGAATTCCATGCATGGGATATCCGAGAGGAAACAATCGGTGATAATCAGATCATATTCGTTGTCTCCTGCTTTAAGAGTGGAAATCGCCTCTTCACCCGATGTTTTAAGAACAACTTTATGATCGATTTCCGCCTTTGTAAGGGCAAGACTCACCCAATCCTCAAAATTCAGATCATCTTCAACCAATAAAATCTGTAAATTTGTTTTATAGTTCAAGTTTATCACTTCCAATTTGGAAAGTCTTGTTATTTGACTCAAATTATGTCATTAAATTCATAACCAGGGGAAGAATGCACTTTGAGGATAGATTGATTATTGCGGGTTATGTCGAGCCTCCTGCATGCGGAGGGAGCAGGGGGATATTTGTTATCCGGTTTGGATTATCTATCCTCTGTTTGCCTTACTTCGTATTACACTCTGCGTTTCCTTTTATCATAACAAAAAAATACACCCATCATCCGTCATCTATCACCTGGCATCTGTTATCCGATTATCGGGATGGGGACATCCCTCCTACAGATCTGACCTCTGGCCTGCGTTCTCTGTTTTACGCATATTTATGACTCATATATGAGCAACCGAAAGTAGATGCAAGTGTTATTCCCATGTGGGCAAGCGTCGGCATGGAAGTCATTCCCACCGTCGCAAGTCCGCCGATACCCACCGCAACTGTGGCAAGCGCAAATAGCGTACTGACAGCCCTGTTCGTGGGAGCTTTTGTGCGGAATTCCCTGTATGCGGCCTTCATCTTGTCACCCACCGCATCTTTGGCATTTTTCATTTTTGTAAATGCATCCCGGACGATTCCCTTCTTCGCCGGTCCACTTGCCGATTTTTTTATGGGAAGATTGGGTTGTGCTCCTACCGGTTTAATATCCATTATATTTTCCTCCTGATAATAATTTACTGACATTATTGAGATTCGATTTGAGAGTACCGAAGAACTTCAATATCTCGGTCATTGATGGTTGTTATTTTACCCAGAGGACACATCAGGGATACGGGAATATTTCTCATTTCCCTCTTCCCTCTTCTATTTTGCGATTCCACGATCTCCGCGGTGAATACCTGCCATATTTTAAATCAGCGGCACTCACATACTCGGAAGTGCCGCTGATATATTATTTCTATCAATACACAGAACTATTTGCTTGTTATGATGCCCTTTACTCCTTCATAGACACCCTCAACTATACCTTCAACACCGGCAAAAGCACCCTCGACGATTCCTTTGCCTGCCTGGTATCCGACTTTTCCACCTTCGGTGAACGCTTCTCCTCCACCGATGATAGATCCCTCGACTGCACTTTGTACCACTACTTTGGTCCTGTTGCCGACATTGTCTTCAACTGCCTTGTCAACACGGGCTTCCACTTTCTCAATCATCTTCTCATATGCTCCGGATCTCTCGCCGATGAATGTATTGACACCGGAGAAAACCACAGCGGCGCCAGCGCCGATTGCCGCTCCGACAGGGCCTCCCATCATCATGCCTGCACCCGCGCCAATCGCCAGGTTCTGTGCCCACATCGTGAAGTGAAACAGTCCCTCTTTACCTCTTCCCTTTCTGCTTGCAAGTCCTTCCTGGATTCCCTTGACAGCGCCGGGAATTATATGTAGGGGTGCGCTTGCGGCGGCTGTTACTCCACCAACAGCGGCGCCGAGAACTTTACCGGGAAAGCGAACGATTTTTCTTGCCAGTGACTGTTTTGGCTTGGAGATTACCACCTCATCTTTGGGTGATTCTATGCCCTCTTCCGCCTTCTTTGGCGGTATCTTGGGCAAATTTGTGTTCGTATATTGCGTTGAGCCTGCATCTCTGATCTCCGTCATTTTCATACTCCTCCTTTGTAGGACTAATATCAAATTTATTTATTAACTCATCCGAAGATTCCCTCGAAGAGTCCCTTTACTCCGTCAAATACACCGTCAACTACACCCTTGCCTGCGTTGTATCCACCCTTGAAGCCTTCTCTTGCACCGGCGGAAGTTCCTGTCATCATTCCCTCTACACCGTCACGGAATGTTTCATATACATTCTTTTCCTGGTCGCCGTATTCATCCAGCTCCTTTTCATAGACATTATCTTTTTGGGCATATCTTACAGCACTCGTGAGATTTTTAGTGATTTCCTTATCGGCACCGGTCTTCTTCTCAACTCTTCTGATAATGTGTCCCAGAACCAGTCCGCTTCCCAGTCCGATTGCGCCGCCTATGGGTCCGCCAAGGGCAAATCCTGTGCCTGCGCCTGCCAGGGCGGTATTGATTCTCATCAACACTGCATGAAAACTCTTGTCGGCACGCTCATCGTTATCAACACCGACCATGGTTCCTTGAATTGCTCCATCTACAGATTCAATTCCCATTCCGGCCACGGCGCCTGCAAGTCCGACTGTTTTGCCGAGTATGAACCTTGGTGCGCCGAGAACTGCACTTAATACTTTCTTGCCTAACCCGGTTTTTTCTACTTCAGGCTTTGGCTCGGCAGGTTCTTCATATTTACCCAGGGCTGATGATACAACACCCTTGGTGCCTTCAATAACTCCGGAAACAATACCGGCTCCGTATCTGGTTCCCTCTTTGAAGCCTTCAACCGTTCCGATGCCCATTCCGGTGAGTCCGCCCTCCGTGAAGTCCCGGGAGGCATCCTTTATTTTTGATTCCGTGGGCTCATTATCTGAAACAACTTTTTGCGCCGCTTCGCCGACTTTTTCGCTTATTTTTTCCATTGATCCTGAAGTCCCGGCAACTATGGCGAAAATCAGTCCGACGACCCCGCCGACAATTCCACCGATTACTGGAGTTCCTATTATTGCTCCCGTAGTAGCGCCCATTGCCACATATGCCACTCCTGATGAAATAATATGAGGACCCTCTGCTTCATCGGCTTCCGCTGTTACGCCGGCAACTCCACCGCCGACCAATCCACCGACTGTGTTTGCCGCCGATGTGACAACACCGAGAGGAGAACCGATTACTTTCTCAAACATTTTCCTTGGTTTGCTTATATCTTTCTTGATTTCCACTTTATCCATCGGTTCCGCCGGGGTTGAATCTTCTTTTTTTTCAAATTTTGCGGGTAGGTTCGATAATTGTCTATCGGGACCTCCCACTGCGCCTATTCCTGACATTCCTACACCTCCGATTATTTTATAAAAATTGGAATTATTCACTATTTTCTGCATCTATTATAACAGAACATGTTGGATTCGTTAAGACTTTTCATGTTAACACTATGTTAACAGATTGTGGGAAACAGGAACTTCGTGAAGGATGATGTACCTTGATGAAGAATATGAAAAAGGCGAAAAAATGGAGTGATTAAAATGGAAAAAGAAAGAATTCAAGCTTATATATCCGGGGCGTTGACTTCTATTCGACAAAAAGTCAGGGTTGAAATCCTGTATGAAAAAATCGGGAAATTATGCGAGAGCAAGGGAATTCATGCCTATATTCCCCACCTTGAGCAAAACCTTGACAAGAACCCCGATATTACATTTGAAGAAATGTATAGGTCTAACATGGAGCAGGTGGATAAATCAGACCTGGTGGTCGCATACGTGGGCATACCGTCACAGGGAACAGGAATGGAAATTGAGAGGGCACATCAAAACCGGATCGGTGTTTTCGTTCTCTCGGAAAAGGGAAATAAAGTTAGCAGGATGGTAAGGGGATGTCCTTCGGTTATGGGGCAAATTGAATTTTCTGATTTTGACGAAGCTATGCAAAAACTGGAAATAATGCTTGACGAATGGCTCAAGAAAAGAGGTCGTAAGGAAGAAGTTGAATTATCCATACAGTGAAACAGTGCTGGAGAGATTCAAATCCCCGCATCATGCAGGGAAAATAAAGGATCTCGACGGTGTCGGCGAGGCGGGCGATCCGTCCTGCGGGGATATGACCCGGATTTATATAAAAGTAAAGGACGATATCATTACCGACGCCCGGTTCAAGGTGATTGGATGCGCCGCCGCCATTGCATCATCGGATATGGCATGCGATCTTATTATCGGGAAGACAATCGAGGAAGCCCTGAAAGTCACAAATGAAGAAGTTATCAAGAAATTGGGGGGACTGCCGGAAGAAAAAGAACACTGCTCCGTTATGGCAGAGGAGGCGATTGTCAGGGCGGTTGATGACTTCAGGAGCAGGCAGGGAATTTATTTCGATCACCTGTCGTACTATAGTTCTGTTCCATGCCGGGAATGTAATTGCGGGATGGATAGCCGGTAGAGGAATCTGAATAAATACATTATTTCTTATACTTGGGTTTTGTATCTTCCAAATCATGCTCGTCAATATCTCCGGGTGCTCCGTGCGGTCCCGTCATAGGCCCCTTCATGGGCATTATATCCTGAATATCCTGATGTTTGTCTCTTTGTTTCAACTTGGGCTTTTTGGGAGTGGGATATCTGCTTTTTGCTTTTTCTCCCGCCATTTTTGAAACATCGGGTTTCTTTGAATCATCTTTCTTTTGAAGGGGGTCGAATGGAATTCTCTTCAAGCCAGCGCTCCGCTCACGATGAGGGGGCTTTTTCATATCTCCCGGCGGCTTTGATGACGACGGACGCTTCTTTCGGGGAATAGGCCGGGCTTTTTTATCCGCCTGCTTTGCTCGCGGATGCTTCTCTGTATCCCGGATTTGTTTTCCTTTCTCTTTCGTCAGTTTTTTTGAACCTATCCCCGGAGGTTTGAGAGGCTCGATTTCCGTCGGCGGTGGAGATTCTCCCGGTATCTTTTCATCACCCTCAGTATCGAAATCGGGTGAAGGTGTGGATTTCATACCGTCTTTTGTCCCGGCAATCAAGAGCATTTCTCCATCACTTGAGAAAATAAGCCGGTTTCCGTCGGAGCTGACCATAACAGTATCTCCCGCTTCGATGCCCTGCTCGAGCATTGCCCTTGCAAGCGGCTTGGAAAGGTGGTTTTGTATGGCGCGCTTCAGCGGCCTGGCGCCATAAGCGGGGTCATATCCCACTCCAAGAAGGTAATTGATCGCATCTTCATCAACCACAAGGTTTATCTCGCGTTGGTCATATAAATGCTTAATAAGTGTATCCAGGTTTATTTTAATGATTTCAACCATCGCTGACTTACAAAGGGGATTGAATATAATTATCTCGTCTATCCTGTTCAGGAATTCGGGTCTGAAGTGTTGTCTCAATTCCTGCATTACTTTCTCTCTTATTGCCGGATCCGTTGTGTCGGGAATATGTATTTTTCCTTCAAGATCAATATTACTCGTTCCAATATTTGAAGTCATTATAATAATCGTATTTGTAAAATTGACTGTTCTGCCCTTTGAATCGGTCAATCTCCCATCATCGAACACCGAGAGGAAAAGGTCGAATACATCGGGATGAGCTTTCTCCACCTCATCCAATAGCACAACACTGTAAGGTCTTGTTCTGACTTGCTTTGTGAGTTGCCCTTCTTCATCGTGCCCTATATATCCCGGGGGTGAACCTATCATCCGGGACATTGCATGCCTTTCCATATACTCGGACATATCAAGGCGTATCATATCCTTTTCACTGCTGAACAGGAATTCCGCAAGCGCTTTTGCAAGCTCGGTTTTACCGACACCGGTAGGACCGAGGAAAAGAAAAACGCCGCTGGGCCTGTTGGGTGAGGAAAGTCCCATTCGAACCATGCGTACAGTCTGGGAAACAATATGCAAGGCTTCGTCCTGTCCCACAACCCGCTCCCTGATTGCATCTTCCATATGGAGCAGTTTCTCAGATTCATCCTTTGTAATTGAGCTTGCAGGGACACCGGTCCAGAGTGAAACGACCTCCGCTATATCATTTTCCGTGACTTCCTTGCCAGCCTCTTCCCGCATTTTCTCCATGCCTTCCTCATCGGATATTGATGAGAGAAAGTTCATGGTATATCTTGCGGCGGCTTCGTCCAGCAGGTCAATCGCCTTATCGGGAAGGTTTCTGTCGGGAATGTACCTCACCGACATCTTTACTGCGGTAATCAGCGCCTTGGGTGAAAATTTAACTCCATGATGCTTTTCATACCTCCCCTGGAGTCCCTTGAGAATCTCCAGGGTAGCCTCTTCTGAGGGCTCATCGACAAATATGGGTTGGAAACGCCTCTCTAGCGCAGGATCCTTCTCGATGTTTTTCCTATATTCATCGGTTGTGGTTGCGCCGATTATGGTAATTCCGCCCCTTGCAAGATGAGGCTTCAACATATTCCCCGCATCCACACCACTTCTGGAATCGCCCGCCCCCATTATAGTATGTATTTCATCAATAAATAGAATGATCTCAGGATTGGCGGTCAACTCCTTTAGAATTTTTTGCATCCTCTCTTCGAATTCGCCCCGATGCTTTGTCCCGGCAATTATCCCTGCCATTCCAATCTCAATTATCTTCTTCCCTTTTATTGCCTCGGGAACTCTGCCGTCAGCAATTCTTTGAGCAAGTCCATATACAACCGCCGTTTTACCGACCCCTGCTTCCCCGATGATTATTGGGTTGTTCTTCATCTTTTTTGTCAATGTCTGTATAACCCGGCGGATTTCATCTTTTCTGCCGACAATCGGATCCACATCACCCTCGATAGCCAATTCCACAAGATCCCTTCCAAGCTTATCAAGAGTGGGAGTTTTGGTTTTTTTATCTTTCTTTTTTTCCTTACCGCCTTCCTTATCCTTGAGATCCTTTTCCGTCTCCTTCTTTTTACCCTGCATGTATGCCGCGTAGCCATAGGGTATTCCGGGAGGTGGGTAAGTTCTGGGAGTCTGCGCCTTCTCTGATTTGGCTGAAGAGGAATCTATATCAAGCAGAGTCTGTCGGAAAGAGGGTAGTTCAATACCTTTTTCCGCCAACGTCCGTGCTGCAACTGATTTCCCTTCCAGGCATATCGCGGAAACAAGATGGTTTGGCTCAACACGTACCGATTTTTGCTTTTCCGCTTCCCTTTCTGCAAGCTTCAATGTTTTTTGTAGTCTGGGAGTTGTAATGATTCCCTCCCAGAGAGGCTCCTCATCGCCGGGACCTGTGATTAGCAATATTTCCTCCCGGATGTCTTCCGCATCAATTCCTTCTCTGGCAAGCTCTCCGGTAAGCCAATCTTCCGTATCCAGCACGGAAAGGAAAATATGTTCACATCCGAGGTAATAGTGTCCCAGACGATAACTCAACTGCTCGGCTCTTTGTTTGATGTTCTCACTTTTTTCACTTAAAAATATGGGCATGTTAGTCGGGGTTTCCTCCTGATTTCTTATCCGATTTTTTCATTTTACTTTTCTTGATTTTTTCGCTTGATTTCCTTTGAGGTTTTTTCTTGCTTGTTTTGGGTTTCTTACCCGATTTCTTCTCCTTGCCGTCATCCTTTTTATCCTTGGCAGTTCGTGTTTTCCTGGAGCTTTTCTTCTGGCTTTTCTTTTTTTGATTGCCAGATTTGATTTTTTTCTCCCCGACAATTTTATCCTCTATTGAGACTTTTTCTTCAGACTTTTCCTTATCAGATTGCCATTTTAGAAACTTATTCGTTTTGTTAACTTTCTTATCGATTACCCCGGGGATGCTTTCTTCATGTTCTTCTTCCGACATGGACTTGGCTTTTTCATTCATTTCTTTATCCGGCATTACTTTATCCGGCATTTCTTTATCCGGCATCTTCACCGTGGCTTTTCGCAGGAATGTCGGCAGTTCGTAAGTAAGCTTTGCAATACATTCAACATGATATGTCTGGGGAAACATATCAAGCGGTACTATTGATTCGATTCGATAATTTTTCTCGACAAGTCTTGCAAGGTCACGGGCCAGTGTAGCGGGATTGCAGGAGACATAGACGACTTTTCGGATACGCATTTTGGCAATGAAATCCAGTACCTGCTCCTCGCATCCCTTTCGCGGTGGATCCAGCACCGCCTTGTCAATCCTGATGCCCTTGTGATAAATACCGGGAAGTATTTTTTCCACAAGTCCCGTATGCATTTCAAGATTCTCGATATCATTGATTGAAGCGCTTTTCAGCGCATCCTTTTTTGCCTGTGGTTCATTTTCTATGCCGATTACTTTTTTGAATTTTCTTGCAAGCCAGAGCGATATTGCCCCCACTCCACAATATGCATCAAGTAATATCTCACGGTGATCGGGGTTTAAAAATTCCTCAAGAATTTTGAACATATTTTCCATCTGCGGAGGATTTACCTGGAAGAATGAGTTCTGCGACACCCTGTATTTGATCCCGTCTATCTCTTCCATGATAAAGTCGTCTCCCCAGATAGTCTTGTTGATATGACCAAGAATAACATTTGTATGCCTGTCATTTTTGTTTATAATAATTCCCTTGAGTTGAGGTATCTTTTTGGTGATGGCGCTTACGAACTCCGCCTGTTGTGGAACCTTTGTTGAAGTTGTTACAAGTGTAAGAAGGATTTCATTCCTTGACACACTTACCCTGGTGATCAGGTGACGGAGGAGTCCCTTTTCGGTTTTTTCGTTATATATTTCCCAGTTGAGTTTTTCAATAATATCCCTTGCCGCTTTTAGAAGAGTGTTGTTCAATGGATGTTGAATGGCGCATTCATCCATTTTGATTACTTGATGAGTATGTTTTGCATACAGACCGAAATAGAGCGAGAACTTCTTTGATGGAGGCAAGAATGGCTTTGAAGCTGCAACCACCTGCATCTTATTACGATAATTCCAGGGCTCGGGAGATTCAACAACATCATCCACCCGTATATCCCTGACTCCTCCAAGATGTTCCAATGCTTCCTGAACCAATTTTCGCTTATATATTAGTTGCGCCGCATATGATAAATGCTGAAGCTGACAGCCACCGCATTTATAATATATGGGGCAGGGAGGCTCCACCCTGTGAGGTGAAGGTTTGAATATTCTGAAGATTTCCCCGCGTGCGTAATTTTTTTTCAACTCGGATATTCTGACTTCCACATCATCACCGGGGGCGCCATAGGGAACAAAAACGACAAGGTCTCCCAGTCTTCCTACCGCTTCTCCACCCGAGGCAAGTCCTTCAAGGTTCAGACGATGGGAGCTTCCCACCGAAATATCATTCATTTTGTCATCCTTCTTTCTTCCCGGTACGAAGAATATCCATACCCCTGTTTACTATCTCTTGTCCTTCGCTTATATGCACCAGGTTACTGTCTTCGAAAACCTTCACCATTTCCTGGTAACCGTCCAGTTGAATTCCGATTGACCGGACAAGGGAAGTATGGAATTGCTTCCAATCAGCAGGATATTCCATTGAATCAAGAGATTTCAGTTGTTTTGAAAGTTCGTCAATAACCTTGTAAGCCGCTGACTTTCCTTTTTGAACAACAGGATCGCTAAGCTCAAAAAACGGACGCCGTCCCTGAAATTGCTCGATGAAATTTATGATTGCCCTGATCCCGGCCTTGTCCAGCACGAAATTCCGCTGAATAGTGCCGAATCGCTCGATGATCTCCTCAATACTTTCAATATAAACTTTCTCTTTGTTATCCATATCTACAACCTCTCCATACAGAGTCTATCTAACTGGAAAATTCTTTTCCACCGGGGAATATCCTTTTTAATAAGGTAACTATTCAGCCCCTTGCAAGTCATCCTGAACTTGTTTCAGGATCTTGGTGATATGGTTGGTTTTTAGATTCCGAAACAAGTTCGGAATGACTATAAAATCTACCCTTCATTTGGGGGGTCTGAATATATAATAATTGTCTAAAGTGTTAAATTTATTTAAAACTCTGCATCCTCTGCGCTCTCTGCGGTGAATTGTTACTTAATAAGAAAGGTTAAATGCACTTCCCTATAGAAGTTCTTCACAAGTAAACGGGGAGGTAACAGGATGAATTCCGCCAATAAAACAAGAGGAATCATGTTGATAATTGCATCTGTTTTGATTCTTCTCTTTGGAATAGGTTTTTTTATTTTTTTTCTTGTACAGAAAGTAAGAGACCTGACGGCAGGAATGGAAAGGTTCCCCATGCCGGGATCTGTCCGGGTCAATCTGGAAGAAGCCGGGAAATATTCAATTTTCCATGAATACAAGGGTACATATGACGGTAAAAGATATCATTCACCACGGAATATTGCCGGTCTTGAATTAGGCATCAAGGAGAAGAAAACCGGAAGAGATATCCAATTGAAGAGGCCGACAGCAAGTAAAACTTATAGTTTTAGTAATAGTGCCGGGTATGGAATTTATGATTTTGAAATTCAGCAACCGGGAGAATATATATTTACCGGAAAATTTAAATCCGGCAAAGGCAATAAGGTGATTCTTGCAGTCACGCATGGATTTACGGCAAGAATAATGAAGGTTGTTGTATCAGGTTTGCTCCTGCTTTTTATAACGATTATACTGGCAGTTGCAACCCTTGTCTATGGCATATTAAGTCTTATAAAGAAACAAAAGCCCGGTGACGGGGAAATATACAGGGTTGAATAAATAATCAATGAAATGAGGAATATATATGAAATGCTTGAATTGTGGCGAAGAAATGGTTAATTATCTGGCAAAAACTGAAGATGATCAATTGTCTTATGATATATGTGAATCATGCGCCAGCCTCTGGCTTGACAAGAATGAGTTAGATAAGATGGCTTTCCAGGTTGACGGCAGTATCGAATTCTCATCAGAAAAAGAGAGCCCGGAGATTCAGGAGAAAACAAAAATGTGTCCCCGGTGCGAAAACCACAAACTCTCCAAGGTTTTCTTCATAGGATACAGTGATATAGTGCTGGATCATTGTGAAAACTGCGGCGGATTCTGGTTGGATGGCGGTGAGCTTGACCTTATCAACAAGGAACTCGAGAAAATCATGCCGGTAACCGGTAAGGGATTCTCGGATTTTGTCAATAATACCCATCTGCCTTACTGGCATAAAAGAATAAAAAGAAAAAGCAGCGATGTTGATTTTGAAGTGAGTGTTCCTCCCCTGAAAGGAGCGGAGGAAATTGAGCAGTCGGAATTTGATTGCCCTGTATGCGAGCCTCCGGTGAAAATGGATCTTTACTGGCTCAATGGGGTGGAATTTGAAGCCTGCCCCGATTGCCGGGGTGTGTATCTTGATAAAGATGAGTTAAGGAAATTAAAAGACAGGGCTGAGAATGAAACCTGGTTGAAGCTCAACTGGATTGATGATGAGATAGACGAGATGAAAACTGCGCTTGCAAGCGACTCCAATCGGTTTTGCCCGAAATGTCCGGGAACCAAGATGGTTGTGGGGTACTATGGGAAGTCGGACATCGTAATAGACTGGTGCCCAAAATGCGGCGGCACATGGCTTGACGGGGGTGAATTCCGGCAGATTGTTGATTACCTGAAGGCTCAGCTTTTAAATTATTCCTCTGAAGAGATAAAAGAAAAACTCAAACAAGAGCTAAAGGAAGTCAGTAACGGTCCCGAGACAAAATGGGAGGAATTGAAAGACGCAAAAGCGGCATTGTCGGCTTTCCTGGCGGTATCAACCTATGAAAATCCCCGGTTGTTTAAAATGCTTCAATCAATCTCAAGAACGGCGCATACAATGGGATTGTATTGATATCCCGGTAGGCATTGCAGGAGCAATACCCATGAATTAGTGAATAAACAACTGGGTGGTATTGTCTGTAGGAGGGATGTCCCCATCCCGATAAGCGGATAATGGATAATGGATGATGGAAAATGGAGAATGGATGACGGAGGGCGGTTGTATTTTTTCACCACGGAGCCACGGAGAACACGAAGAAAATTAATGATAACATATACCAGAGAACGGAAGAAGGAGGTCGGATCTGTAGGAGCAATACCCATGAATTGGCGAATAAACAAGTGGGTGGTATAGGTGTTGGCGCCGGATTATAGCCACAATTTGAGATACCCTATGGGGTTAATCGACATTCTCATGCCATTCCGCTTTAAAAATAGCGTAACTCCAAACCTTAATTCAGTGGCATTGCTTGTAGGAGTGGCATCTTGACACGAAAATCGCATCAGACTGCCTCTCCTACTGTAAAGGCGCTGAATATATTCGATTTTCAAATAAGTTGTTTTATTGAGCCTTTCCCCTGTTTTTATCTTTGCGATCTCCGCGAACTCTGCGGTGAGTAGTCACCCTACATCTTTCCCAGTGCCTTTAAAAGCAACCATAAAGCAAGGACAGCCGTCACTCCGTGAAAAGCTATTCCTCCCCAGAAATTAACGCCCTTCATCTTTGCCTTTCCCGCTGAAAACTCATAAAGCGTGCCAAGAATACAGGCAAGAGAAAGAATCCAGACTATTATTGAAGCTATAAGCCAACCCCATCTCATGATTTCTCACCCCCATCTTTACCGGATTTATTTTCCTCTTTCTTAATTTCCTCGCCTATTGATTCCAAAAAGCCTTTGTCACCGTCAAGCTTATCTGACATTTTTTCGATTTTATCCAATATTGACGGTTCGCCTTTTTCCTCTTTATCATCTTTATCACCCTTGTAAGGCACAACTTTCGTCAGTAAAAAAATTCCGATAATTCCCGTCACTGCGTGAAAAGCAACACTACCCCAGTAATTGGCTGTCCAGATCAAGTATTTTCCTGTGCACATTTCAAAAACAGTGTGACCTATGCATATGACACTCAAGAGAATAAAGATAATTGCTCCGACAAGATAAAGAGTCTTCATTGAAGATCACCCCCGGAGGATTTATTTGTTGGGTTAATACCCTTGCCTTTCGCTCTGAATATTTTACATGTTTTTCTTGGGCGAAAGTTACTTGCACTATTGTACTATATGAGTATTATACAAATAATTTAAAGTTACCTTCATTATAATATTCATTTCAACTCCATATTTCAGTTTAATAATTGTATCCGTCAAGGAAATATCCCAAAGATGGTTAATTATCAATGGATAATATCCGGGCTGATATGCCCTGAATACCATGAAGTTGAATAATCGTAATATGAATCTCTATCGAAAAATCGGACTATTTTTCTATGTGCTGATATATAATTTCTTTGAGTTTGTTTTCTTCTTCACCCACTACTGGTGGTGGAAGTTTATTCTGTTTCGTAGTTTTTATTACATCAGGGAGACCTCCTACAGCATCTTCAACAGGGAGCGTCACAGGCTGGGCAATCTTGATGAGGACAATTTCATATACGGCGAAACGGGAGTTCTTACAACCAAGCTTATTTTACAAGAGATCTCGCCTCAAAAAGGTGAGCTGATATACGACCTGGGCTGTGGAAGAGGGACATTCCTGTTTGCCGCCAACTTCCTTTTTGATTTGCGGGGAGTGGGGATTGAGCTTTTTACTCCATATATAGTCTATGGAAAAAAGTTGAAGAAGAAGCTTAAATGCGCAGGAATAATTTTTTTCAATAAAAATATAATCGATGTAGATTTATCGGACGCCGATATCGTATATATCGCAGGAACAACGTATGAAAACAGGATTTTAGAAAAAATTTACGAAAAATTTGAAGGTCTGAAGCCGTCAGCGGTAATAATATCGGTACACCATCAAGTCCCCGGCGAGGAATTCGTCCTCTTTCATCAGGGCAAATATCCTTTTTCTTGGGGAACCGATAATGTGTATATTTATCGAAAAAAGTAGGATGTGATATAATGAAGCTTCAAGACGACGAGTATTGTTTCGCCTGTGGAGAGAAGAACCCCATTGGACTCAAACTTAAATTTGATTTTCCTGATGATATAATTGAGTTCAAATTTACACCTCAAAAGGAGCATCAGGGCTGGGCTGACATAATACATGGAGGAATACTTGCGACGCTAATGGATGAAGCTATGGCACAGATAATCATTCACAGGGGTTATTTTGGGGTAACATCGGGCATGGAAATAAGATTTCTCCGCCCTGCAAAAGTTGAAGAAGAGCTTACCATATCAGGAGAGATTAAATCAATTGAAGGTAAGAAGATTAATGTAATCTCGAAAATTGTAAATACAAAAGGTAAGACTGTCGCATCGAGTAAAGGCGTTTATATTTTAAAAACGGAATATCTGGACTATAGGAAAATGGGTGGGTAGATTAACCCTTGGAATATTTATACAGATTCTTAAGATTATACAACAAAACACAGATAGCAAATCCGCCTGATCTGGTGGAGCGGTTTTGCTGGGCGGTTTTTATATATCTTGTTCTTGCTGTTATTGTAATCCAGGTTGCTATTGCGGTCACGGGATATATCAGGAAGAAAAAAAAGGATAAACCGGCTAAAGAGAGCTTTAAAAGGAAATTTTTAAGAAGTCTGGTAATAAATCTCGTTATTGTGATTCTTTTCTTTGTATGCTGGGAATTTGCCGTAAGAATATACTCTTCCCGCAATTTCAAAATGCACCCGTTTATAAATCCGGTTAAAAGTTGGAGACTTGAGCCGGGACTCAAAAATCATCCGCTCGATAGTACTTTTGGCACTATAACTGTTGCCAGTTCCAACTCCGAAGGATTGAGAAACGAAGAAGTCCCGGCAAAAAAAGATCCGGATGAAATCAGGATCCTTTGCCTTGGCGACTCATGGACAATGGGACAAAGTGTTAAAGAAAATGAGACATTTGTAAGGCAGTTGGAGAAGATGTTGCATGAGGAATATCCCGATAAAAAGATCAGAGTTATCAACGCCGGCATGTTCGGTTACTCCGTGCTTCAGGCATATTATTTGTTCAGGGAGCTAAGACCGAAGTATAAACCTGACATACTCATTACATGCGGTTTTAACTATGTTGCAAACCGTGAGGTGGGAATGTATGAAGAAGTGATAAACCAACTCGGTCCCCTGGGTTTTATTAGAGAATTTCTCAATAAATCTCTTGTTTATCTCTGTCTTAAAAAAACCATATCCCGCTTCAGGGGCACGGGAAAATCCAGGCGAAACGAGATAATCGACACTGAAACAGCAAAAAAACTTTATATAAAATACTCCGGCAAACTCTACCGGGAAAGCGAAAAACATGGTATTAAAATAATTGTGTTTGATCATGTGACTATCCTGCCTTATGAATTGGAAAAAGTAACAACACCCGAAGGACATCGCTATTGTCAAACACCATATGATGCATCCACGTATTCCTGGGAGGAGAATCTCCCCGGAATCAAAAGGGATTTCAGGGGAGTCCGATTTTTTTGTATTGAACCTGTAGGTGGAATCACGGTGGATTTCTTTCAAGAGAATGATCCGTCTCACCCCACGCCGGGAGGGCATAAATCAATTGCAGAAATAGTATTTCATATTATTGTTGAGGGGAATTATATAGAGTGATTCTAATGAAAAAATATTCGTAACTATTCAACCCCTTCTTGTGGGGGATTTCTAAACCTTGATTTCACAACGTTTTAGGCTGGTTAGGAGACCAGACTCCACCCAAATATCACGGAATTAATAATGGCTAAAAGTGTTAACTTCATTTAAAACTCTGCGTCCTCCGCGTCCTCTGCGGTGAACAGTTACAATTATTATAATGTTTTTTCTCCGGTTATCCTCTGCGCTCTCCGCGTTGAAAAGAGATACTTCAATTAACCAGCTCTCTTACAAATACAAACTCGATTCCTTTTTTTCTCATCTCACCGGTCATCTTTTCTATAGCCTCATAAGTATTTTTCCTGACATGTCCTATCCCAATGGCGGATCCGTTCTCCATCGCCTTTTCCGCAAGCTCCGTCAACTGTCCGCATATATAATCGACATTATCGTTATTGTCAAGAAAAACATTTCTTCGGGCGCACGACACACCCAACTCCCTTGCCACTCTCAATCCGACGGATTTCGAGGACGTCATACTGTCAATAAAAAACAAGTTTTTCCTCTTTGCCTGCTCCAGAATTTCCCTCATCATCTCTTCATCTTCGGTCGCCTTTGAGCCTTCATGGTTGTTGAATCCATCCGCACCGGGCACGAAAGAAAGATTCATTCTGAACTCTTTGACAAGGGCATCACGTTTCATGCCTGTATCAAGTGTTCCATATCCCGGATTTATACCGGCTTTATTTTCCAGAGGAAGATGAAGAATTACGGCCTTCCCTGATGATAAAGCTTTTCGGGATGTCTCCTTTGAATATTTCAGGTACGGCAGAACCGCGAATGTTACAGGTATATCAAGACTGCAGAATTCATCAACATTGTTCATATTGTTTCCAAAGTCATCTATGATTATTGCAACCTTGCCGGATCCGGAACGCTTGATCTCCGGTATCGATGCTTTCTTTTCACTTGCTGAATCTTTTGTTTCTTCTTTTTTAGACTCAGTTTTCAGGGGCGGTTCACCAGTCCGTCCTTTTCCTTCCCGGGATGGATCATTATGACCTGAATCTCTTTTTTCCACTTTATTTTTGCGTGAGTTAACAGGCAGGGACGATTTTTGTGGATATTTTTGCCCTTTCTTTGATGGAACCATTTTTGCTCCCTGTGTTTTCCCTTTCAAATTCCTGGATATATCAACACCTTTAGCTTTTTCCTCATCAACTGCCATATATATGCCCACGATGAAGGCGGCTATGGCTATGAAGAAAACCAGGATATACGCGGCAACGTGTGATCTCCCGGCGATAGAATCCCTTCTTTTTATCTGATACAACGTTATTATCTCCTTTTTTGAGAATCTGCAATATATACTTTACCGGCGGTTTATTTTCCTTTGTCTTATACATTTGTTATTATTATTTATTCAATCCTCTCTCAGAATTATAGCATATTCAGGGAACTTATTTCATCTGTTTTGTGTTGAATTGATTGGTATTTTTAATTCCGGAGAATGCTTTTAAAATTGTCTGCACGCAGAATAAAAAAGCTGACACAGGAGAAATTAATAATGATAGAACGCCCAAAAAGAGGGAAGCCTATTATTATATTAAAATGGAGGTCTTAATTATGGAGAGAAAAGGAATTATTACATTACACGGTAATCCACTTACACTTCTGGGGGATGTAATTAATGTGGGAGATAAAGCCCCCGATTTCACCGTGCTTGACAATGATCTAAACCCTGTCAGACTTTCATCTTTCAAGGGGAAGGTAATTGTTTTATCATCAGTCCCTTCCCTTGATACGCCTGTATGTGATATGGAAACAAGAAGGTTTAACAAGGAAGCGGAAAACCTGGGGGATGATGTTGTTGTCCTCACAGTAAGCATGGATCTGCCTTTTGCGCAGAAGAGATGGTGCGGAGCGGCGGGAATAGATCGGGTGATAACGTTATCCGATCACAGGGACGCCTCGTTTGGAGAGTCATACGGCGTGCTTATTAAGGAGTTGAGACTTCTTGCAAGGGTTGTATTCATTATTGACAGGGAAGGAATTGTGCAATATAAACAAGAAGTTGGAGAGGTATCTGATGAGCCTGACTATGTTAAAGTAATAAGTGCCGTTGAAAAATTAATCGGGGAATATACTCACAAATAGCATGTGAAAATAAAATGAGGAGGTATTCGATGACAGAGAAATTACAAGTCTGGAAATGCGAGCTCTGCGGAAACATCGTTGAATCGATTCATGGCGGCAAGGGGCAGCTTGTTTGCTGCGGAGCCCCTATGATACTTAAAGAAGAGAAAACAGCAGACAGGGCAACGGAAAAACATGTACCTGTAATTGAGAAGACCGATGACGGGTTCCTGGTAAAAGTGGGAAGTGTCCCTCACCCGATGATGGAAAAGCACTTTATAGAGTGGATTGAAGTTATCGCAGGCGGGAAAGCTTACATGGAATATTTAAAGCCCGGCGATAAGCCTGAAGCTTTATTCTGTGTTGATGCAGATGAAATTACCGCAAGAGAATACTGTAATATACATGGACTATGGAAAGGAGACTGACAAAAATGATAGGACAGAAAATACTGGATGCCCTCAACAATCAAATAAATGAGGAGCTTTTTTCCGCATACCTTTACCTCTCAATGGCAACTTATTTCCACGGCGAAGGTTGGGAAGGCATGGCTAAATGGATGGAGAATCAGGCAAAAGAGGAAGACGAGCATGCAATGAAAATATACAAGCATATCGTTGATAGAGGCGGAAGAGTACTCCTGAAGCCCATTAAACAGCCGAAGACTGAATGGGCGTCCCCGCTGGAGGCTTTCCAGGATTCCGTGAAGCACGAGGAATATATCACATCAAGGATTCATGACCTTGTGAAGCTCTCCGGCGAGGAGAAGGATTATGCCACTCACATCATGCTTCACTGGTTCGTCACGGAGCAGGTCGAGGAAGAGGCGCAGGTCAATGAGATCGTTCAGAAATTCGAAAGAATCGGAGACTCCGGAAACGGAATGTTGATGCTTGATTTTCACCTTGGCAAGAGAGAATAGAGTCAGCGTAATTATTCACCGCAGAGGTCGCAGATTTGAAATGGGGATCGAGAGGCTTATTCGATAATCGGAGATCAGATGCGAGGGTCTCGAAAAATCTCAAAATCCCGGTTTTTGAAGGTTTATATTTTACCACAGAGGACACAGAGATATCAATGTTTTTTCTTGTTACTATTCAGATCCCGCCACCATGTCATCCTGAGCGGAATACGATAACCTTTCTTTACTGGATCAACCCTGGCAAGAACGGATTTTGCTTACCTCCGATGTATTAATCAGCGAAGGATCTCCTCTCATGGCGAACGATCTCCTTCAGGCATAAGTTCAATAGATTCTGGTTTATTCTTGTCAAGTATTTTTTTAAAAAACAACAACATCTTATCAGTATTGAGTAACGGATCCGACCACCAATCCCGGGTGTATGGCTTTGCCCAACTCTGGTAATTTGAG
>JAIORV010000203.1 GCA_021107945.1 Vulcanimicrobiota bacterium
TAGCCACTTTTTACTTCCACCTGAAATATCCTACTACATTATAGCAAGCTTCGCTATGTGAATCCTCAAATACAAGAAAATCCAGTCCTTGAGAAAGTCATCGAAGTAAAGTTTTTCTTTCTTATAACGCTCAGAATGACAATTGCGCAAGTCGTGTTAAAGGAATAATACCGAATGTTTGCTGATACTCATACCAAAAAAATGAATCCAAGGTATTTTCTATTCATAATTCTCTTTTTCGTTTTTTCGATTTTCCAGGTTTCCTGTTTTACAATAAAAAATCCCGCAACATTCTCCGCCCAAAAATTGAAAGAAGCGGTTATTAAAAAAAATGTCACGGGCAAAATCGACATAAACGCAAAATACCTCCCCGGTAATAAAATTGAAATAAGCTGGAAAACAGATCTCCCGGACAGAATCCGGAAAATCAGTATATATAGAAGCTCGACAAACCTTGGAGACATTACACTGGACAAGATAACATACCCGATAACTATTTTTGATATTAATCCCGATCCCGATATAAATTCATTTACCGACAACCGGACTGCCCATAATACGAAATATTTTTATATGTTATCGGTTCAAACGGAATCCGGGCGGATTTATCATAGCTCCGTAGTTTCATGCAAGACCGCCAATAAATCAATACCTCCCCTGAAATCTCCTCACATTTTAATCGACAAGGTGAATTATTTCCTTGAAATTGTCGATGTTGGAAAAGAAATAAAACGCTATCCTATGGCGTTGGGTAGAAATCCTCTCAAGAGGAAGCTGAACCAGGATAATCAAACCACTCCAGAGGGAATATTTCGCATAACCAATTTACAATCGAATGTGCCACAATTTTACAAGGCTTATGATTTAAATTACCCAACTGATATAGACAAATTCAGATATAGATTTGCTCTGGCAAACGGCATCATAAAAAAGAGAAATGGAGTTCATCCCGGTATTGGTGGTGAAATACAGATTCACTCGGGACCTAATATCGAATTCAACTGGACATTCGGATGTGCGACAATTAGAAAAGCTGATATTGACGAGCTTTTCTCAATTAGAAAAATCGGTAGTGGAACAAAAGTAATTATTGTGGGCCGTAATATTGACCGGGAAGATTTGAAGGTTATTTACAAGAAAAGATCGAACAAGGAAATAAAAGAAGTTCAGAAAAAGTTGAAAAAGGCGGGCTTTGATCCAGGAGTCATAGACGGTGTTCCGGGAAACCGGACAAGGGACGCCCTGGGACGTTTCCAGCTAAAAATGAACTTACCCCTCACTTGCCAACTTGATTCAAGAACAGCAAAGGAAATCGAAAAAATTCAAATTTCAGATACCCAGTAATTGGGGGTAATTATTCAACTGCGAACTCTGCGGTGAATAGTCACATAAAGGGAATAATTGATATGGGAATTATGGATCAAATATGGGGCGTATTCCGGAAGGATGATAAACCCCCCAAAGAAAAGAAAGAAATTGGCTTACAATATATTCATGCCGCCTCTGCACTTGCCGACAGGGTAGTGAAAATTGAACCTATAGGCTCTTCAAAAATGATGACGGTTTCCGGTGCCGACGGCGCGAAACTTGTATCTGCAATAGACAGAGCTCTGTCAAGATTACCTGATAATGCCAATCTTATGATGGCAAAGTCGGCCGCCCTTTGTTGCGCCCTGCGGTTTAAAGAGGCAAAGGCAACAGTTGATATGGTTCTTGATAAATACCCGGATCATTTTGAAGCAAGGCAGAGGAAAGAACACTGGGATATGTGGGAACATCTTTTTCAATTCCCGTCCTGGAATAAAAAGAAGACAGTTTTACATCAGGTAACGGCTATCGCTTTGAGCCGGGGAAAACAAGTTCAGATTGTAAGAGATGGCTTGAACCTTGCATTATTGATACTGCACCCCATACAGCAAAGGGAGTTTCCCGGGGGGATTCCGTCTGATTCCCGGTTCAAATGGATTGCTGACTGGTCGGAAACACCTGAAGGATCCCTCATTGCGCATTATATTCTCCTTGATGCAGTCCGGAGTGAGCCATACCGCGGAGAGGGCTTTTTCCCCGTTTATTACCCCAAAGAAGCAGGTGTCGAGGAAGGTTATTGGCTGCTCCAGAGACTTGCATTTGTCAAGAGATGTTATGTCGTGCTTGCGGAGGGCAGGAATGTCTGGTTTAATCGGGTGTTTGATTTCTCGGGAGAATTTCGCAAGAATCTACAGGAAATGGCCTTTATGGCGGAAGAAAAAAAGCTGCCCCAGAATTTCCCCGGATTTCGAAGAGCCTGCCAATGGCATATGCAGAATTTGGATTTAAGCCAACTGACGTTTGAAGAAAATGAAGATTGATTTACATATTCATCTTGAAAAAAGAGATTACAGGTATGCCCGCCGGGTGATTCATCAGTCCGGGGAATCCGGGATGGACGCTATATGCCTTGTGGAGCATGACGTAACCGGTCCACCCGATTATTTTAACGACCTGTCGGGAGATAGCGGCATGCCGGTCTTCTGGGCAACGGAATACTCATCACAGGAAGGTCATATACTTGTATTCACAAGGAATAATAATTTCGAAATTTCACACATCAAACTCCCCATGCAGGAGATAATTAACAGAGCAAAATCACTGGGAGGAATTGCAATTCCTGTTCATCCTTATACCAACCTTCATAGATCCGGACTTGGAAACGGTGTTTTTGAGCTTGAAAATATTATTGCTATTGAAACAATCAACGGAGCGCTGGATGATGAATGCAATCTAATGGCGGAGAGAGCCAGAGCGGTTCTGAACCTTAAAGGAATAGGCGGATCCGATGCTCATAGCGAATTCATGGTCGGCAGGGCGTTTACAATATTTAGAAGAAAAATCAAAACTCAGGCCGAGCTGATAGATACCCTGATAAGCGGGAGATACTCAGCTTCCCGCAGGAAATACCAGACTGTAGGAGCCGGTTATATTTCCTCGATGGGGGACTTTTAAGCCGCTGAAGCGGCTTGATGTAAAGCAATATCTCCTTGAGCCGCTTCAGCGGCTTAACAGAGTGGAAGGCTTCTCCCGGGAAATTAGCAACTTGAGTTAATTAATAAGAAAGAGGTAACAGATATGTCATCAAAAGTATTCCTGATAAAGCTTAAAGATGGAGCCGACGCAAAAAAACAGGCAGAGGCTATGGCAAAATTGTACGATCATTGCAATCTCTCAGATATGATCGAGGAAAATAATTTTGTTGCAATAAAACTCCACGTGGGGGACAAAGATAACTCCACTTATATAAGACCTGAAATTGCCGCTGTTCTTGCCAGGAAAGCCAAAGAAAAAGACGCACACCCTTTTATGACCGAGACATCCACCTTGTATAAAGGGGTCAGGTCAAACGCCGTCAGTCACATAATGCATGCAGATTCACATGGTTTCACTATTCAGAAGGTCGGAGCGCCTTTCATCATGGCAGACGGGCTTTCCGGGAATTTGGAGATCGAAGTTGAGATAAACGGGATCTTGAATAAAAAAGTACGGATTGCAAGAGAGGCGAGAATGACCGATTGCATGTTTGTAGTCTCCCATCCCACGGGACACATGGTTACCGGGTATGGCGGCGCTATCAAGAACCTGGGGATGGGGCTTGCAAGCAGAAAAGGAAAGCTCAAGCAGCATTCCATCATGGACCCCGAGATTCACAAAGATAAATGTGTGATGTGCGGCAGATGTATAGAATGGTGTCCCGAAGACGCGATAATCAAGGTTGACGGAAAAGCTTTCATAGTAAGGGAAAAATGTGTCGGATGCGGCGAGTGTCTTGCCGTATGCCAATTTGGCGCAGTCAAGTTTGATTGGGGAGTCGAGTCGGGCGATTTGCAAAAACATATGGCCGAGCATGCCCTGGGAGTTGTAAAGGGCAAGGAATCAAAGATCTTCTATTTCAATATTGCCATAAACATGACAAAGGAATGTGACTGCCTGCCCGGGAGCCAGAAGAAATTTATACCCGACGTCGGAATATTTGCCTCCAGCGATCCCATAGCTATTGACGAGGCCACACTTGACCTGACAACAGGGGAAGACGGACTGGATCTTTCAAGTAAATCGTTTGGGAATCTTGACGGAAGGATTCAACTGGAGCACGGTCAAAAAATCGGCCTGGGACACAGGGAATATGAGCTGGTAGAATTAGAAGAAGGATAACGGATACCGAATCTGTAGGAGGGACGTCCCCGTCCCGATAGCCAGTTCTCAGCTACTATTTGTCTGTTTATTTTCACCGCAAAGACCACAAAGACCACAAAGGAAAATGGATGACGGATTACGGATCTCGTTTCCCATGTCCCCTTTCCCTTATAGGAGGGACGTCCCCGTCCCGATAGCTTCGTATCCTTCGTGGCTTCGTGGTGAATATATGTTTTCTGATGCCCTCATGCCGGAGGTGAATTTTTGTCATACGAGATCATAAAAAAGAATGGTGTAAAGGTACTCCAATTCATCAACTTACGGAATACAGGATTTTTGTCTCATGGCTTTTCCACGAGAATTGGCGGTGTAAGCCCTTCTCCATATAATACCCTGAACCTGGGTTTTACAACTTCGGACGATGAATCCAACCTGACAGAAAACAGGCGCAGGTTAATGTCGTCTCTTGGACTGAACGGCACTCTTCTTCATCAACAAATAGATCTGGTCCATGGTGTGAGAGTAATAACCAATCGGGAATTAAGAGGGGACGGCGTTCCTGTCATTGCTGACGGGATATTAACTGATAAAATCGGACTTCCACTCGTTACAACATTTGCAGATTGTGTGCCTCTCTTTTTTGTCGATAGGATAAAAAAAGTCGCAGGTGTGGCTCACGCGGGCTGGAGAGGTACATTTGCCGGGATTGCCGTAAAGGTTATAGAAAAGATGGCAGAAGTCTATAATTCCAATCCCCCTGATATCCTTGCCGGAATCGGACCCGGAATCGGATCCTGTTGTTTTGAGGTGGGAGATGGAGTCGCTTCACTCTTTTTTAAGAAATATAACCGTTGGAAGGATTTGGCGGTTAATATATCCAATACAGGTAAGTGGAAAATAAATCTTTTCCGATTGAATAAGCGTTTGTTGATGGACTGCGGACTGGAAGAGAATAACATATCCGTTGCGAACCTTTGTACTGCCTGTCGTGAAGACTTGTTCTTCTCTTACCGCAGGGACGGCAAGCTGTCGGGAAGAATGACGGCGGTTATTGCAAAAATTTCATGATTATAAAAGCAGGAGCTTTACTGCTTGGGAAGGCAGAGATAAAAGGGATTTATTGTTCTTTCTATCTTCCATCTTCCCACTTCCAATCTCTGGTTTACAATTTCTATTTTATATAAAGGGGAGGTCGTTATATGCCCAAAGAAAAAATTCTTGTTGTGGATGATGAGAAGAACATTGTTGAACTGGTGAAATACAACCTGGAGAAAGAAGGATACGAGGTGTTAACCGCTTATGACGGGATCCAGGCTGTTGAAAGAGCTCGACTGGATAAACCGGATTTGGTTATCCTGGATATCATGCTTCCCGGACAGGGAGGCCTTGAAGTATGTCGAATTCTCCGTAAGGAAACCAGAATTCCCATCATCATGGCTACGGCAAAAGGTGAGGAAATTGACAAAATCCTGGGGCTCGAACTGGGAGCCGACGATTATGTTACGAAGCCTTTCAGCCCAAGGGAGCTTGTCGCTCGTGTGAAGGCGGTTCTCAGGAGAACATCAGCCAAGGCCGAGGAAAAGGACGAGCTTATCTTCGATCAACTAAGTGTAAACCTCATAAAACATGAAATACATGTCAGAGGTAAGGAAGTTGATCTGAAACCCAAGGAATTCGACCTTTTGAAACTTCTTTCAACAAACCCCGGCAAGGTCTTTACGAGAGAGTTTTTGCTGGAGCAGTTGTGGGGATATGATTATCTGGGTGATACTCGCACAGTGGATGTCCATATGCGCAGACTCCGCCAGAAAATTGAAAAGGAGCCAAGTTCTCCCCGGTTCCTCAAAACTGTTCATGGGATAGGATATAAATTTCAATACGAGGAGAAAGACTAACCTCGAAAATTTTTATTCCCACCCTAATTGTAGGAGAGGTTTCCAATCCCCGATGAGTGGATAACGGAGGGCGGATCCCGTTTCCCGTCTCTCACCTATAGTAAGTAGGAGCGGTTTTGAAGCCGCGGTAAGAATCTATGTCGAAAATATCGCCGTTGGAAAAGGCTCCTACTAAATTTCCCGACAGAATGGAAATAGAAATAGAATTAAAGGAAGGATTGCAGAAAATAGATATGGCCAGACGACCGACAGGAAAATTAATGAAAGCTGTAATGCAAGACCTTTCAAACCCCATTCTTGGCATTGACAGGGAAGGGAAAATTATCCTTTGTAATGATAAAGCGGAAGAGTTATTTAATATTGAACTAAAAAAAGTAACCGGAAAGAAAATATGGGATGTACTTGAAATAACTGACTTTACAAGAACATTTATATCGCTCATCAAGGACTCGGAGCCATCCGCATTGGAGCAGGTTTTGCCGTTTCCCGGAAATCGGGTTTTTCTTGTGAAGATGCAACCCGTGAAAAATACCGACGGAAGGATCATCGGCGCAGTCGCCCAGTTGGAGGATATGACGGCAATTCACAAGATGGAGAAAACAATTAATGATTTTGTTGCCACGGTTTCTCATGAATTAAAAACTCCACTCACATCAATCAAGGGATTTGTCGAGACTCTACTCGAAGGCGCGCTTACTAACCCCGAAGTAACACGACGCTTCCTCCAGGTTATTAACGAGGAAACCAACAGGATGACCAGGCTTGTAATCAACCTCCTGGATCTGACACAATCTATCAGGAATGTTGATAGCATCGGCATGGATAATATCGACCCGATTAATACTTCCCGGTTCATCAAGGACGCCGCCAATCTGTTCGCTCATCCCGCACAGGAAAAGGGAGTGGATTTCAAAGTTTCAATACCGGACAACCTGCCGAGCATAAGGGTGAACGGCGATAAGATGAGACAGGTAATTATCAACCTGGTGGATAACGCGATAAAATATACCAGTATAAAAAAAGACGGGGAAAAACGAGAAGTGGAATTAATTGCCGAGTCCGATGAAAATAATATTTTCATCCTGGTGAAAGATACGGGAGTTGGCATCCCTGCTGATGAGGTTGAAAAGGTATTTGATAAATTTTACAGGGTGAAAAAGGGACCGGCTACGAAACTTGGAGGTACCGGACTCGGACTGTCGATTACAAGAGAGATTCTAAGTAACTACGGGGGATCTATTGAAGTTGAAAGTACTCAGGATAAAAATACAACCTTCAAGGTGATCCTCCCTATTGAAAGAGAGGAGGACTAAAGTTACTTGAGCAAAGCTGACAGCAAAACCGTCTATGACGAGTTTACAAACCTTCCCATTTTATCCAGTGTTTATAAAAAGATTGACACACAATTGAAAAAAAGGGATGAAGTGGGTTTTTTATATTTTGATATTTCCAATTTTAGATGGCTGGAAGAAAAATATGGACATGGAAAATGTCGTGAGTTGCTAAAACTCGTCGGCAATACCCTCGAAAAACAAAAAGGGAAGCTCTATCGCGATGAAGACCTTGTTGTTGTGGGAGGTAAAGGACTCGCTTATTTTATTTTGTTCCTCTTCTCACCACCAAGGAGAAAAGAAAAGTTTGCAAATCATGACCTCAAACTTATCTCAACGAGAATAAAACAAAAACTCAAACACATTATCGATGAACACAATGATGTGTTTATGATTGATGAGGAAGTTGATTTCCATACCGGTTATACGGTTATTAAAGAAGATCCTTTCATGGAAGTGGAAAGGCTTATTTACGAAGCCGGGAGAGAAGCCGGGTTTAAGGCGCAGTTGGAAGAGATAATGGTGCAGTTTATCGCCAATGTTTCCCATGAACTCAGAACTCCGTTGACGTCGATCAAGGGGTATGCGGAGACTCTCCTGGACGGCGCAATGACCGACGCCGGACTCTGTCACAGATGGCTGCAGATTATATACGACGAGTCACAGCGACTGGAGAGGCTTATCAACGATCTGCTTGATCTGTCAATGCTCGAGGCGGAGCAGGTTGAGTTGCATTACAAGTCTGTTGATATTAGAAAGGTCATTGACCACGTGATCTTTATTCTCCATCCTCTTGCTGCCAAGGAAAATATCGGCATCGAGACGGATTACCAGAAGGACCTTCCCCTTGTTTTCGTTGATGAGGACAGGATGAAACAGGTGCTTCTGAACCTGATTCACAACGCGGTGAAATACTCACCGGAAGGCTCAAGTATAACAATTGAAGTAAGTCAGATGGAGAGAGAAACCCAGGTGTCGATAACAGATCGGGGTACGGGTATTCCGCAAAGCCATCTTAACCGGATATTCGAAAGATTCTATCGAGTGGAAAAGGATAAGACGGGCAAAACCGGGGGTAGGGGACTGGGTCTTTCAATCGCCCGACATATTGTTGAGATACATGGAGGCACAATCGGCGCCACGAGCAAACCCGGAAATGGAACCACATTCAGGTTTACGATTCCCCCCGAGCCCATATTCCCGATAGACATTTAACTCCATAGACATTTACTCTAATGAAGGGAGACAATAATTATGGATAAAAACGAATTATATCAGAAAATGTATGACGCTGTTCTTGCAGGGGACAAAGAAAAATCGGTTGAGCTTGCAAAAGAATCCATAAAAATGGGACTGGATCCCCGCCAGACAATTGAAAATGGATATACACCCGGAATAGATAAGGTCGGCGATTTATGGGAGGAGGGTGAATACTTCCTGCCCGAGCTGGTAATGGCGGCTGAATCGACGAAAGCGGCGATAGAGGTTTTGAAGCCTGAGCTGGCAAGGAAGAAGGAAACGACACCCAATATCGGCACCGTGATAATGGGAACAGTTGAAGGCGATATTCACGATATAGGAAAAACACTGGTATCTTCACTGCTCTCAGCGGCAGGTTTCAAGGTAATTGATCTCGGAGCGGATGTCCCCACCGACAAATTCATTGAAGAAGCAAAGAAGCACAAAGCTGACATAATTGGAATGTCGGCGCTTCTTACTACAACAATGGTCAACCAGAAAAAGGTAATTGAAAAATTAAAAGAAGAGGGAATCCGTGACAGGTTCAGGATAATGGTGGGAGGCGCACCCGTATCAAGAAAATGGGGAAATGACATAGGAGCGGACGATGCCCCCATGAGCGCGATGGAGGCAGTAAAATCAGCAAAAGGATTGATGAAAGAAAAAGTGTAATTATTCTGATGACACAATACGTAGCTCAAACCTTGTAGCTCAAACCTTGCAGCTCAAACCTTGTAGCTCAAACCTTGTAGCTCAAACCTTGTAGCTCAAACCTTCAGGTTTGCTAATTTACTGCCAATTTACCTGATTTATCACATTATTGGGTGGTATATTTTGGTGGTGGGTATAGGGATGAACAATGACCAGCGGGTCTGAAGACCCGCGCTACGTTGCTACGTTGCTTTGGAATAAATGATATGTGTCATTTTATCCTTTCAATTCTTCTTTTAAATTCTCAAGTTTTTCTACATGTTTCTTCTCTTCATCCAATATGTGGCAGATTGCGGTCCTGCCTTCTTTCCCTGATGTCTGGTCGAATACTTTTTTGTAAAAGGCTATGCTGAGTTTTTCCCCTTCAATGCAAAGATCCAGGGCTTCCCCCTCTGTTTTTATCTTCTCTATTCTTCTCTTGAGTTCATCCATGTCCATGAATACGTCCTGATCTGTGGTTCTGCTCAGGTATCTGGCTACTGTCTCCTCATTCTCCCAGTGATATTCAGATTTCCTGAATAGGGGAGCGATATCCCTGTTAAGGATCTTAATATGATCAAGCTCATCAAGAGCCATATTTTTAAATACCTCTGAAAGTTCTATGGTCGGCGCTAACTTCTGCGCAAGTTTATAATATGCATATCCCATCTTTTCAATTTCGGTGGCCAGTATTACAATCTCATATCCTGAATAATCTTTGTGAAATTTAAAAACGGGTGCGCTGTCTTTAGAAATTCCAAATTCATTAAGAACTTGACTTAAATCCGAAAAGGGCATGAAATCACCTCGAATGCTTGATGTGGTATGTGACCGGAATTGAACTAACCCAGCGACTCCCCTTCTTTGTCGTGGAAAGTACAATCATCCCAGCACTCCTGGAATGAGCGCATCGGGCGGGACTGGTAGGGGTGGGTACAATTAAGGAAAAGAACAGGTTCCTCTCCCTCCATGCTGAATCCGAAATCCGCATACGTGCAATAGCGATCCGGAACTACCGACAGACAAAAATGGTAAAGCTCCTCATAGATTTCAGGATGATCATGCTGGAACATATGCTTTTCACATTGGAATATTCCCAAAGTGGATACTCGATATTTGCAGGGACGATAGACCATCTTTATTTCATCTCCTAACTATAATAATCATAACACCTATACTCATAACACCCCTTTTTGGGGGAAATGAATGAAGATTGATCTGCTAAAAAATTCACTATAGTCTATTGACTGAATTAACAACAAATTCCTTGATTCTCTATAAGTTTATTATATATCAAAAAAATCCTGCAAAACACTGCAAGAGTAACAACTTCCAACTTTAAATTAAAAGGGTTTATTATACACAAATAAAATATAGATAAAAGCCGGGAATTCAAGGGATCATGGTATCTATTTAATGAGACTTTTCGCTATCATCGGAGATTCAATAAAATGCCGGGCATCTTAAAAAAAATTACAAATAAAAACTCTATTTACCTTGCAATTCTCGTTCTGTTAATTATTATATATTCTCTGAATAATTATTTCTGGATCCTGAAAGATCAGACGCCGCCGACAACAGACGAGGCCATACATCTTGAGGACACGTTACAGCAGTATCATTGGCTTGATAACGGCGAGTATAAGGATGCATTCTTTCAGTACAGGAATTATTATCCACCGCTTCTGAATCAATTCACAGGTCTTATTTATTTAATTTTAAACACTTCCCTTGAAATTTCACTCATGTTAAACATGGCATTTATTGCCATCCTGTGTTTTTCCATGTATTTCCTCGGAAAGCATATCTGGAATGAGAAAGTGGGTCTGCTTTGCGCCATAGCTTCAATCACATTCCCATTCATGTCGTATCAGTCCCATGAATATTACCTTGATCTCCCATCGGCCGCTTTTGCCGCTTTCTCTCTTCTTTGCCTGGTAAAAGCCAGGTGCTTTACTTCTCCCGGTTGGACTGTGGGGTTCTTTGTTGCCACGGCAATAGGGCTCCTCGTGAAATGGAGCACTCCGTTTTTTATAGTAGTTCCATTTATTATCTATTTTGGCTATTTCACAATCAATCTTATTAAAGATAAGAAAAACCGGTGGCTCTTTTTGGTTTTCATGCTGGCGATATTTATTGTTGTTATTTCAGGTTACATTTCCATTGGCTCCGAAAAACTGCAATACGATGTTATTTTCAAGACCTACGGAGCATCTGTTCTCCCTTTTCTTGCCCTTCTTCTTGTTGCCTTTTTTATGCCGCTTGAAAAAAAGGGAGCAAAATATTTTACAATCGGCGTAATATTGTTTTTTGTTATAATATGGCATTTCTATGCCATGAATTTAAAATTTATAATAGACTCCCTTGTGTCCGGTGCGAGCAGTGGAGTGCAGGAAGGAGATAACTACTCACTGTCTGTTTTCCTCAAACTTTTTGTTTTCAGCTTCCAGGGAATTCCGTGGACTTTATTTTTGATTACGGGTATATTGTTTTATATATTTAACCGTGAAAAAACGAGAGAACAGACGGTCTTGATAGTAGGACTTATATCAAGCTTCCTGATCTTTTACATTCTCCCAAACAAGGATAGCAGATACCTTCTTCCCATGGTCATATATACAGCGCCATTACTTACATGCTGGATACCGGGATTGAAATGGAAGCCTCTGCGTTATGGATTAATAGTGATACTGATTATTTTTGCCCTGTTGGGAACAATGGGCTGGGTTTTCTTTCAACCACCCGATGAAGATTTAATTAACCAGGTTGAATTTCCGCTTATCGCTTCTGCCCCGACAAGAGAGCCATGGCATCTTTCTTTAATATCGACAAAAATGGCAGGTCTCTCCGACGATGATGACGTCCTTATTATATATACAAGCGCAACCAAATCCGTAAATAAGATCTGGGGTAATTCATTCACATGGGCATACCGGCAAAAATCAGGAAAAAAACTTATTATTTATAGGCTTCCACGAAATCGTTTTCCGAACTTTTTCTATAAAAACGATCTCCTTCAATCATTTCAAGCTTATTCAGCAGAATCGCCGGATCCAAATAAAGATTATAAAAAAGTTGTGATTCTCTATATATTTCAAAATGATATGGACGGATCTTTTACACAACAAATACAAACCATATTCGATGAAACCGGACTTGCAGGTGATATTACCCACATGGAAGAAATAGATATTGCAAATAATCTGAAAGCAAGAATTATTGTAAATGAAGTCCGATGGGATCATTGAATAGGAAAAAAAAAGAATTCATATACCCGGTAATAATTATTTTGTTTATTATATTATTCGGATTGGTAAATTACTTTTGGATTAACCTCGACAAGTCGCCCCCGGATCATGATGAAGCTTTCCACCTGCAGGAGTCAGTTCGCTATTATCAACAAATAAATAAAGGGGAAATAAGCGAGAGCTTTTTCCATTACAGGGAATATTATCCACCCCTTTATTACCAGATAACCGGGGTGATTTCCCAGTTTTTTGGACGCAGTCGCAGGATTTCGTTTCTGCCCAACCTGATATTCTTGCCTATTCTTGTGTTCTCCATGTATTTTATAGGAAAAAAACTCTGGGATGAAGATGTCGGGCTCCTGTCGGCGATTGCAGTTGTATCCTTTCCACTCATAGCTTATTTATCCCACAAATACTATCTGGATTTTGCCACCACATCAATGGTGGCGATTTCGTTTTTTCTTCTCCTGAAATCCGACAGGTTTAACAATCCGGGCTGGACAATCCTGTTTTTTGTCTCAATCGCCGTGGGAATGCTTGTGAAATGGAGCGTGCCATTCTATGTCGCTCTGCCTTTTGCCGTTTGTTTTTTCTATTTCCTGGCTGACTTGATAAAGGACGGGAAAAACCGCATCTTAAATCTGGCGTTTCTCGTCTTGATCCCTGTTTTTGTTCTTTTGGGATACTATATTATACATGGGGGAGTGATGGGAGAACAGCCCTTCCCCCTCATCAAACTGGCGGGAATATATATCAGGTCGTTAATCCCTCTCTTGTTTCTTTTATTTATTACACTTCTTATGCCGTTCAGGGTAAAAAAGGTAAAGTATTTCATTGTAGGGATCCTCGTTTTTTTTATTATCATTTGGCATTTTTATGCCCTCAATATGCCATTTGTCTTTGAAAAGCTCATTTCCGGGGCAAGCGCAGGAGTTCAGGAAGGCGACACATATTCCATACCCGAATTTATCTACCTCTTTACAACCGGATTCCAGGGAATACCATTCAGCTTTCTTTTGGTAATAGGGCTGATCTTTTATTTCGCGAAAAATGACAAAACCCCGGAGAGAAATCTTCTCGTAGCCGGGCTTTTATCGGGAATACTGATTCTCTATCTGCTTCCAAACCGTGATAGTCGATACCTTCTTCCCCTTGCAATATATACCGCCCCTGTTTGTGTTTTCTGGATAACGGGAATAAAATTGAAATGGGCAAGGTATGGAATATTGACTCTATTCATTATTATTTCATTTTTGGGTTTTGCAGGATGGCTTGTTTATAACCCGGGAACGCAAAGGATAATGAAGTACCGGGGATATTTCCCGATTCTTGCATTGGGTCCCGACAGGGAGGACTGGAAGCTTAAGTATGCTGTTGACAGACTGGTTGAGTTGTCCCGGGGCGAAAAAACCGCCGTTTTGTTTATGGAAAACATCAAAAGAACAAATCCCATAAATATAAATTCGATCACCTGGGAGTTTATGCGAAAAACGGGAGACAGACTTCTCATTCTGCATGGTCCATGGGAGAAATACCCCGGCGCATTTTACAGGAACGGGGAGTATTATTCTTTTGTGTTTTTTTCGAATATGCCCAAAAACAGGGGAGGAGATTTCAAGAGAGCATTTATCCTCATGCTCCGCGAGAAAGGCGACGACAGCAAAATCCCCCGTATTTTCGACACCTATATCAAAAAAAGCGGGGTTACCGGTGATATTAAACCCATAGAAAAAATAAATCTGCCCGATGATTTCCTGTTTTGGATATTGGAGATTGAGTCCATACACATCCAATAAAAAGGACAAACTCTAGCTTCATAGAATACATGCTTGATTTTTTAGGATTGATATGTTATATTCGGGCAAATAATAACATTACAGGAGATTGAGATAAAGTGTGCGCCGAGAAGAAAAAGGGTGAAGAAAACGGCGATCCGTTTTGGTCCCGTATTTTAATATTTACAATTGTTGTCGTCTGGATTGCCATCGTCGGTGGTAACTGGATCGGTCATTATATGATAAAGGCCGGTATTTTCTCCAAGAGATCCGCTGTGCAAGGCGGGGAGTTCAAGCTGATGAAGGCATCGAAACCCAAACCCTGGAAACAGCCTGTCAAAGTTGTCGAGCCGACAAAACCCCCGGTTAAGGATTTCGAAAAACCTGAAATAATTGAGGCGACAGCCACGCCCGGCGATAAAACAAAAACTCCTTCACCGTCACCGTCGGCTTCAAAGAAACCCAAGGAGTCGCCAAAACCAAGCCCGAAGGCGAGTCCCACAAAGAAGCCTTCGCCGAAGGTAAGTCCGACTCCAAAGCCAACCCCAAAGAGGAGCCCGAAGCCAAAGCCTAGCCCAACTCCAAGGCCCAGTCCGACTCCAAAGCCGAGCAAGAAGCCCAGCCCAAGGCCCAGTCCGACAAAGACCAAACCCGAAAGTACATCGGGCAGTTATTCAATTCAATGCGGAGTTTTCGGAGATCGTGCAAATGCAGTTGATCTTGTAAACAAGCTCAAAGCAAAAGGCCACTCGGCTACGGTTGCCCGCGTAGGCAATAAATATAAGGTTTATGTGGGTACTTATCGTGACAGGAAAAAGGCACAGGATATTAAGGTAAAGATACAGGGAGACGGATTCGACTCATTTATACAGGAACAATAAGGAATAAAGAAGTTATTCGCTTTCCTGGAATACTGTCATTCTATAGCTATAGGGGAATAACCCCAAAAATCCTTAAATAGAGTTTCTAAGCTATATTGTCATTTTGATGTTTGATGTAAAATTAGAACTTGGAAACTGAAGGAGGGTTGATTTTACCGCAAATATGCAAAGGATGCGCAAAGTTTTTTCTATGTGGGCTTTGTGGTTTTTGTGGTGAATAGTCACGGATGCAAATTATCGAACTTAACAAGATTAGGCGACTTGAAGGGCCTACCTCGCTTGCCCTGGGTTTTTTCGACGGGATACATTTAGGCCACAGGCGGATCCTGGAAAAGGCAAGACGAATCGCTAAAGAA
This sequence comes from Vulcanimicrobiota bacterium, assembly GCA_021107945.1. Classification (GTDB taxonomy): domain Bacteria; phylum Vulcanimicrobiota; class JAJTBE01; order JAJTBE01; family JAJTBE01; genus JAIORV01. The sequence continues at coordinate 15,583 of JAIORV010000203.1, forward strand.
AAGGGCTATCAAAGTGGCATATTTACCTTCTACCGCCACCCCGTCGAGGTGCTTCAGCCGGGATTTTGCTTTCATTACCTTACAACCCTTGAGGAGCGGGAAAAGATTATTGAATCTTTGGGACTTGATTATTTTCTCATTCTTCCGTTCTCAAAGGAAGTGAAGTCAATATCTCCGGAAGACTTTATAGAAAACCTGATCATCGGCAGGTTAAACGCCCGAGCCGTTGTCGTGGGAAAAGATTACAAATTCGGCCGGGATGCCGGTGGGAATATCGAGATGTTGAAAGAGAAGCTGGAACCCCGTGGAATTGAAGTTCATGTGATGGATGAAGTGCTGATAAAAAATGAAAAAATCGGCTCCACGATTATAAGGAATGACATAACATCAGGATTAATCGATCACGCCAACAAGGGATTGGGCAGGTGGTACTCGATTGAAGGTATTGTGCGCAGTGGAAATAAAAGAGGAAGAAAATTGGGCATACCGACGGCTAACCTCGATCTGCCCGACAATAAGGTGATTCCACCTGAAGGTGTATATTGTGTGTTTGCGCTTTTGAACGGGAAACTTTTTAAAGGTGTCGGAAATATGGGAAGCAGACCCACATTTGGGGAATATCATCCCACATTCGAGGTTCATATAATGGACTTTTCAGGGGATATTTACGGAGAAAAAATAAGGGTCTTTTTCGTAAATAAAGTCAGGGACATAATTAAATTTGACACAGCGAAGGATCTCGTGAAAAGAATAAAGACAGACATTAATATCTGCAGTGAGCGTCTTTCGAAAATTTCCATTGGGGAGATGGAGATTAACTTCAAATGCTGTCCGGGTATAAAAGTTATGTAGGTGGGACAATGAATAAAAAGAGAATTAAAGCTAATGTAAAGGGAATAGTCCAGGGTGTGTGTTACCGCCACTTCACGAATAGAACCGCCAACTCATACGGGCTGGGTGGGTATGTCAGAAATTGTTGCGACGGCAGTGTTGAGGTTGTAGCGGAAGGCGAGGATAGAGAATTAAAAAATCTCATTGCCGATTTAAATCGCGGACCCTGGTCTGCAAGAGTTGATGATGTTGAGGTGGAATGGGAGGAATATACAGGCAATTACAATCACTTCACCGTAAGGTTCTGATGAGGTTTTTCAATACTCCCACATCGGCTACCGACAAACGATTATCGGGACGGGGACGTCCCTCCTACAGATCTCACCTCTGACCTCCGACATCCGTAATTCATTTTCCTCATTTCCTTAGAGGCGTAATTCCCCATTTCCTCAGGGGAAGATTCCTTATTCCTGTATTCCTTACTCCAGTTTTCCCTGGTTGTCGTATCCCTCGAGATATTTGCGGTATTTCTTATGAAGATCGTGAAGTTGCTTTGCCTCTGTAATTTCCTCGCCTTTAATCGGCATATCCGTCTGTGAGATGATAAACGGTTTTGTCTGCTCTCCGCCGATTCCGCCATGAAGGGATTTAAGGCTGAAATTATCGTTAAAATCCATCACTTTCCCTTTTTCGTATGCGCCAAATATGACAACGTCTCCACCCGTCTTGAGGTTCATGTAATCAACTATCTGATCGGACAAAACATTCTCATCGCCGTATGAAGTAAGAGGATTTTTGCCGGTGACTTTTTTCGAGCCGTCCGGGGAGACCTCCAAAGTTCCTTCCTTGCTTTTCATAATTACATTTTTATCCTGTGCCCCCACAACAAGCCCGATACCGGGATGATGTGTCAGGAAATCGGCAAGACCGGGATGATGATTCTCAACGGCATCCAGGTCAACTTTCTGCTTGCTGAAGTTAAAATAGACATTGCCGAGGGAATAGGCATCGGTGAATACTATATCATCTTCCTTGAATTCACGGTCGTATGATGTTGCGACATTGCGGGCGAAATTCTTTATCATATCGCCGGGTTTGGTCTTATAAACATCTTCAAATAGCTCGGAGGGTGTCTGACCATGGTCTGAAAAAACCAGGACTTCATAGTTATCCTTGCTCTCCTCCGCTTTCCCGGCAACCTGTCCAACCTTGTCGTCGATTGTTCTGAGCATTTCCATCGATTCTTTTGACATGGCGCCGAAATAGTGAGCCTTCTCGTCATAAGCGGCAAAGTCGCAATACATGGTCGGGAGTCCCTGCTCGATAGCTTCTTTCAAGCCCTCGCAGGCTACCTTCTCGATTATATTATGATTCAGCGACATCATTATGGGAGCTAACTTATCAAGCTTTGTGCGGGATACGCCTTCCTTTTTCATCCAGGATCTTGCCTTGAATATATCCCTTACAAAGTTCCATGCCGTCTTTGTAAGGCTGTATCCTCCTTTTTTCAGAAGCTTTATGTCTTTTTTGGCTTCCTTTATGAGAGTGCGAAGGACTCCTACTTCATTTTTGCTTTCCTTGAGGGGATTGACCACCATTGCGGTATTTGTCGCCCCTCCGGACAGTGGACTTGAGAAAACCGCTCCCTGGGACAGAATTCCCTTCTCGCCCTTTTTCGCCAGGTCTTCCCGCAATTTTGTCTCATACATTATCCCGTCAACATGCTGTCCCGACTCCTTGTCATACCAGTCGTTACCCGGAAGCTCCACGCCGTAAAAAAGCGAGGCAAGAACGGGGATCGTCACAGTGGCGATTCCGCACCGAAACGGGCTGAGCGCATATTTATCCGATTCCACGAGCTTCTTGATATTCGGCGCATGCCCCTCTTTCATTGCATATTTCAACGCCTTGTGAGAGAGTCCGTCAATTTGAAGAAGTACAAGCTTACGCTTTTCGATGGCTTCGGTGGAATTAAACTTGTCCCTGATATCAACAGGCTTAACATCGTCGGTCTTCTTATCGGTTTTCCGGGGCTCTATTTCAATTTTCTGGTTTTGAATTCTATTTATGTCGTTTATCATTGGTAGTCTCCTCCAATTGTTTTGCTCTATAATAGATCCGATTATTGGAATTTCCTGTTTTTATTATACCAGCATGTCATGTGAATATAAATAGCCATATTATTAACAGGTTGTAAACTGTTGTGAATAAAATAGAAAATAAGCGCAAAAAAAGACCGGCAACCATGCCGGCCCTCTCGGAGCATATATGAATGAAAGCAGATGTGGGGCAAAATCCCTGGTTTATGAATATCCACCATTTTATGGTGGAGGATAAAGTCAGATTTTCATGCTATATGTTGTTCCGACCCCTTCAACAGATTTGATGTGAAATATATTCCCGTTTACATCGGTAATATCCCTGTCTATCGAGAATCTCTCGCTCTTCTTTGGAACATTTATATAAAGAGAGGCCGTTTGCTTTTCAAATCCGATAATTATTTCGCCTGATTTTGGAGCATTGGAAACGGCGTTTAAAAGAAGTCCGAAGAATCGCTTCTCAAGCTTTTTGGGATCCTCCGTCGGGATAAAAACATTGGTCTGCGCCAGGCGAACTGAAACCTGATTTTGTTTTATCAGAGGTGCAACGGGAGAAACGGCCTTGCCAAATAATTCGTTGATCAGGATTGACCTGGATGAGATGGAAACCGCCACTTCTTCTGCATTGACCGGAGAACTTAATGAAAATAAGAGGAGAGTTATTGCGAGGGCGGATAGTATTTTTGTTTTGGTATTCATGGGAGACTCCTTTCACATACCATTTGGCTTCCCCTGATTTTGCCGACTCGTCCCCCCAACCGTTTTTATATCTGTCACCTGGATCAAGACTTCTTTTTTACAAGATATATAATACTACTTATGGCAGATTTTTTGTATGAATCGATTGAACCAATATATTTTGGCATATGGATTAGGGTATATGGACTATCCGCCCCATAGGCCTATACGGCTGTTGTAGTTCTTCTTATGCGGCAAGGGTAGTTCTTCCCGTCCCCCTCTCTCCATTCGCCTGTACTAACCTGCATTTTTTTCAACAGGAATATACACATGACATTGCTAACGTATAGATCATATTGAGGCGCGATACATTCACAAATTCAAAAAGGGAGGAAGATAGCAATGAAGTTAGATTCTCTAATAGCACCCCTGGAAGCTACGCTACATACCAGGAAAGTCAATAACAGCGTTCTTGACAAGCTGGATTTCAGCGACAAAGAGGATTTCGAGGACGCCACACGCGGATTCATCGGCAAGATTGAGGATGGAGTCATCCGCAACGACAAGGGGCAACCGGTCTGGGATTTGAATCAATACAAGTTCCTTGAGGAGGAAAAATGCCCGGACACCGTCAACCCCAGTCTCTGGCGCCAGGGGAAGCTCAATATGTTTAACGGCCTTTTCAAGGTTACCGACCGCATCTACCAGGTGCGCGGCCATGACCTGTCCGTCATCAGCTTTATCAAGAGCGACAATGGGTATATCGTTATCGATCCCCTCATCTCTGCCGAGTGCGCAAAGGCATCGCTCGACCTCTTGTACAAGCATATCGGGGAGAAGCCGGTTGTTGCCGTAATCTATACTCACAGTCATACTGACCATTACGGCGGAGTGAAAGGCGTTGTGTCCGAGGAGGACGTCAATTCCGGCAAAGTTAAGATTATTGCGCCCGAGGGATTCCTGGAAGCGGCGATAAGCGAGAATGTCATGGCTGGCACCGCCATGAGCCGCCGCGCCATTTACATGTATGGTCCCCTCCTGCCAAAAGGACCGAAAGGGCAGGTGGACGCCGGTCTGGGTAAGACAATATCACAGGGAACTGTAACTCTGTTCGAACCTACCCACTATATTACCAGGACAGGCCAGGAAATGATGATTGACGGTGTCAAGGTCGTCTTCCAACTCACTCCCAACACCGAAGCTCCTGCAGAAATGAATTTCTACTTCCCGCAGTTCAGGGCTCTTTGCATAGCGGAGAACTGCAACCACAACCTGCATAATCTCTATACACTACGGGGAGCCAAGGTGCGAGACGCCAAAGCCTGGGCTCACTACATCAACGAGGCGATAGTACTTTTCGGCGATAAGTCCGATGTGATTTTCGCCGGTCATCACTGGCCGCACTGGGGCAAAACACGAATCATCGACTTCATGAAGAAACAACGGGACATGTATAAATACCTCCATGATCAGACCCTGAGGCTGGCGAATCTCGGCTATACGATGATTGAGATAGCGGAGATGGTCAAACTGCCTGAAGATCTCGCCGGCGAATGGTACAACCGGGGTTACTACGGCACCGTCAGCCACGACGTTAAGGCGATATATCAAAGATACCTGGGATGGTTCGACGGCAATCCTGCCAACCTTCACCCACTGCCGCCGGTTGAGGCAAGCAAGAAGTATGTTGAGTTCATGGGTGGAGCAGAAGCCGTCCTCACAAAAGCCCGCGAGGCCTTCGAGAAAGGCGAATACCGCTGGGTGGCTCAAGTGGTAAACCATGTGGTGTTTGCGGATCCCAATAATAAGGATGCCTGCAATTTACAGGCCGACGCCCTCGAACAACTCGGGTACCAGGCGGAGTCCGGCCCATGGCGCTGCTTCTACCTCACCGGTGCCACAGAACTACGCAACGGAGTGCCGGTGATAGCGGCATTCAGTACCGCCAGTCCCGACACGGTCAAAGCTATGTCTCTCGAAATGATATTTGATTACATGGGAGTGAAGCTCAACGGTCCGAAGGCGGATGGAAAAAAGATTAAACTCAATATGAATTTCACCGATATAAAGCAGAAATTCCTACTTGAGTTGGAGAATTCCGTCCTGAATAATACTATCGACAAGCAGGCAAAAGACGCCGACGCGACCATTACACTAACCCGGGCCGCGCTGGATGAGGTTATCCTTGGCCGGACAACCGTGAAGGAGAAGGTCGAATCCGGCGAGATCAAAGTCGAGGGCGACAGGGAGAAAATCAAGGAATTATTCTCCCTACTGGATAAATTCGACGAATGGTTTAATATTGTGACTCCGTGAAGTTGGTGAAATAAAGGGCAGACCCCAATTAAAGATAAAAGATAAACTTTTACAGTAATTACAAAACCTGTGCCAAACTTGTTTCAGCACAGGTTTTTGGATCTAAAACCCTATAAAGATGTTTTTGGAGAATATTGTCTTGTTTTCTCCCCCTTTTGTCCCATGAGAATAACCCCCGGTTTTAACCCTAATCTTTGATGACATTTTTTTTCCGCAAAGACCACAAAGGGATTCGGATAACGGATAAAGCAGCCCGAATCTGTAGGAGGGATGTCCTCATCCCGATAAACGGATAGTATAGTATGCACGTGTTTTTTCACCACAGAGGACACAGAGAGGAATGGGGTTTTGCGAACGGAGCCGGCCTGAAAAACTAGGGACAGCGCCCTATTTTATTTATCCACCATTGTCCCAGGGAATTTTGTGTTTAGGATTTCCCTTTATACTAATTTGCGTCCAACATGTCCTTTTCCGGGTAAGCGTTTTTCTTCGTTTATCGGGGTTAGGAAACCCCTCCTACAGTAAAAATAAATACTAAATTTTATGAACTAAAAAGCATCATCCAGAATTAATGGAGATATTAATTGCAGAGGGCATACAATCATTTGGGTGCATTTACTTTTTGTCAAATATTCAGGCGTAATTATTCAGTCTCCGGGGGCTTCTTGTCCTTCTGAGCGGATCAAGAAAGACTTGAGCATGTCATTCTGAGCGGATCACGAGAGAATAACTTTACTTCTATGATTTTCTCAAAGACGGGATTACCTTGATCTACGAGGATTAACACAGCGAAGAATCTCAACCCCCGTGGCATGGAGGAGCAAATATTAATAAGAATGATTGTTGTGAGGAGAACCCGGGAGAGGAGATCCTTCGCTGATTTATACATCGGAAGTAAGTAAAATA
>JAIORV010000106.1 GCA_021107945.1 Vulcanimicrobiota bacterium
TAAGGAAAATTTTCAATCGCTTTTTTGACAAATTGAGTGATTTAATTAAAAGATATCAGGTATGCGAAATCTAAGAACTAAAGATTATCAATTAATTCCGCATCTTCTTTAATTCTCCCAATTATCACATCATTCACACAGGAGAAAAAATTAAGTATGCAGGGACATTTCAGGTAGTAATAAATGTTGGTTCCGGATTTTTCGGATCCAATAATACCGACACCCTTGAGCTTCGAAAGGTGACGGGATATGTTGGAATACTCCCCCTCAAGCTTCTCGACTATCTCACAGACACATTTTTTCCCATTCTGCAGAAAGTATATAATTTCAAGCCTGGTGGGATGTGAGAGAGCTTTATGAACCTGCGCTTGCTTCCCGATCAGATATTTGCATTGCTCATTTTGGAAATCAGTCAAATCAAGATAACCTTTCGTATATTATTTATTCTGATATTACATTTATAAATGAAATAATCCTTTTATGTAAAACTTTTCATCACCATCTGATATTGTAACGGGAAAAACTCCACACTCCTTTATTTTCTTGAAGGAACAATATGATTCAAAGCGAAAAAATGATAAAATTCCGTCTGGGAGGGCTTATATATGAAACACAACCAGAAGTATTTCTGCCTTTTTTTATTATTAACTTTTCTTTTTATTTTATCCATGAATTCTGTAATTTGTATGGCACAGCCTGATAACGATGAGGATCTGGTTCCAAAAATCCCGGTGAACCTGGATCATACCGATGTTCTCAAGGCAATCGAAATCATTCAAAAAGAATACTATGAGCCTTTAACCGGGAAGATACTGTTAGAAAATTTCCTCACAGGGATAAGAAGATATGCCTCCCGTAAGAGGAGGGCAAATCCGCTTGCTGATATAAAGCCTACCGACAATGTTAAAAAAGTGGTTAATGAAATAGGCGAAAAATTCAAGCAGAACGCTGTATCCGAGAAGGGAAAGCAGACTTATATTCTTCAAGGGATAAGAAGAATGATCAGGTCTCTTGACAATCCAGGCTGCAAGTTTTATATGCCCGGGAAATACCGGGAGACCCTCCAGGAAATGGGATACAACAAGGGAGGCTGCGGATTCTTTGTAGATGAGGAGAAGAAGGACGCAGACGGCAGATGGAAGGTTATAGAAACCCTGCAGGATTTCCCGGCAGAGAAAAAGGGAGTTCGGGCAGGAGACAGGCTCGTTGCAGTTGATAAAAAATCCGTAAAAGATTTAACATTCAAGGAGCTTGCAAGAGTTGTTCGCGGTCCCATAGGATCAAAAGTAACTCTTAAAGTATATAGACCTGAATTAGAGAAAGAAATTGACATAACAATAACAAGAACATGGCTCGGCCCAAACCCCAAGAGTCTCAGACATGAAATCCTGCCCGGAAATATCGGTTACATAAAATTCCGCTACCTTGGCGAGAGAATGAATATCGAGATTAAAGACATATACAAGGAATTCAGGAAAAAGAAAGTCAAAAAGGTTATATGGGACTTCCGCAATAGCGCCGCTCTTTTGAAAGGCTCGCTGGATCTGGCATCATTATATGCCCCCAAAGACAAAGTTTTTGCATACAAGGGTTCACACGACTGGAAAGAGAGTTACCTCGGAAAAGGTGGAATAAAGGGAGACCTGCCGGCGGTAATTCTTACCAATAAATATACAAGCGCCGGATGCATGATTCTCGCTCTGGTGTTAAAGAAATATCACAAGATTCCCACGGTGGGGCAACCTATGACATGGGACGGAGACGAAAATAATTCCCATCGTCTGCGTGACGGAGCTTACTTCACATTAACTTATGCCTACTACTGGCTTGCCGACGGAAGAAAGTTGAAGAATAAGGTTGTAATAAAACCTGACGTTGAAGTCAAACAAAATGCTCTTCCCCCTTACAAAGATGGGGATAAACAACTGAAGAAAGCCCTCGAAATGTTAAGTAAAAAGTGATTTTTCACCACAGAGGACGCGGAGTTCGCAGAGATTTTGAATAAAAGGGAATCTTCATTTGCCATAGCATGACACTAACAAAATGTGTAAGTCCTGTAAGAAATAAGCTATAACATTTGCCAATTTTAACACCATGTTAACAAAATGCTCTTCTTTTAAAGCTGGCGAAAATCGGTGTAGAGTTTTTTACAACGGATGTTCCGTTTGAAGACAGGAAAAACCTGTTTCAGGGAAGGGAAAAATTGTTCAATACGAACAAGAAGTGGTAATTGGCGGAGTTAAATTGGAGAAGCAGAGATTCAACAATATACTAAAAGCGCTGGAGCAAAGGGATAATTAACCCTTAATATAAAAATTGTTTTAGACATCCAGACAAGAAAATTTGACGAGGCAATAAAAGATCACGAAAAGGCAATACATACAATACCTCATTTTGCAGAACTCTGACCCTGCCACTGAAAAAGTTTCTTGAAACGATCCCAGAAATCACCGCCTACTACGAATAGACTGACAACGAACACCGTGTATCCAATAAGCATACCTATAAACATGTATGTATGCCCTTCATCTGTTTTTGGATAACCAAAGAACAGAAGAATCTCGACAAGGAAACAAGGTAGGAAGCTTAAGAATAATAGAGTAATTCCAATGTAATAACGCGTTTTGCCGACAGGTTTTGCCGGTTGGGCCACTTTTTTGCGAAAGAAAACCCCTTTGATCTTTGCCTCAAGTGCCTTCACTACTGTCTTGCCGAGGAGGGCAATACTGATGGCGAATGAAATCTCGGAGGAGGCAATAAAAATGGCCATAATTCCGAGAAGCTTTCCAAGCGGGACTCTGTAAAGAAGCAGCAGTCCCGAGACGATGTACGGTATCCAGCAGTAAACAAACAGGGTAACGCCCAAATAGTATTTCCAGTTCTTCTTGGTTTTTGAGCCGTTTTCAGTTGCCATTTTATAACTCCTTTATTATGTTTTGCTTCTTTTTTTTACCGCAAAATCCAGGTTATAGATAATTTAGCCAAAACTTGCTTCAACTCCGTGCCTGGAAAAATACTCTTTGATTTTTTTCTCTTTTTCCTGATCGTAAAACTTCCGGATCGGATCCTTATTATCGAAAATATCTTTTTTGCCCAACATTTCAAGTTTATTGATCCAGGCAGGATTGTTAGGCAACAATGTAGTCTTTTTTATCTGATGCTTATGATAGAAATCTGCGGTCGCCTGAATATTTTTTTTCGTATCAGTTATTTCAGGTATCAAAGGCGTGCGGGGCAGCAATTCAAAATGTCCGCACTGTGATTTGTTGTGCAATAAAATAAAATTATGCAGAACACGTTCATTCTTAACTCCACAATAACGCTCGTGTTCCGAAGAATCGATAAATTTTATGTCGAAGAATATCATATCAACATAAGGCAGAACCAACGATTCGAACTGTTTGAAATCAAATAAACCTGCAGTTTCCAGGAGTGTATGAATCCCTTCATCCCTAAGCCTTTTCAGTAAAGTCGAAGTAAACTCCATAAAGAGCGTCGGTTCTCCGCCGGACAGAGTCACGCCGCCACCGGAGGTATCGAAAAACTTCTTGTAACGAACCACCTTCCGGACGATCTCATCTACGCTCATTTCTTGACCTACACAGCGAAGTGCCTTTGAGGGGCAAACTTCCACACATTTAAAACAGCGCTTACAGATGTTCCGATCGATGAAGAAAAGATTGTCCCGTGAAATCGCTCCTTCCGGGCAAACTTTCATACATTCCCCACAGGCCACACATTTTTCCCGATCCCACCATAACTCGGCTTCCATTTTTTTGCTTTCCGGGTTATGACACCATAAACAGTTTAGGGGACAGCCCTTAAAAAAGACGACAGACCGAATTCCCGGACCGTCGTCCCGAGAGTTACCCTCGATATCTATGATTAGTGGCTGTTTGAAACTCATTTTGGAAACCATATCCATTCTTTTTGATATCTTCAGTTCCAGATTCCGCTGATTCATCTTGTTCCCGGAATTACAGACTATCATTTTGCCATAATATCACAGGTGTCCTTTTAAGACCGGTTCATAGGAAGGAAGGCTAATGAGTTTCCTGATCTTGTCAATTTCGGTATCCCATCCTTGAGTAGTCGGGCGTCCTCTTTTAAAGCGAAAATCGCAGACATTGTCACCCATAGCCAATGTTTTTGTTCTGACAAGCCCCAGTCCGAGGGACCTGCTTTCTAACAAATCAAGGAGGCAGATGAAGGGAACAAGCTCATCAGCTTTAAACTTATGACAGATCTTGGCAACACCACATTCGACGTAATCAGCTCCGTAATCAAACTCCTCGCCATCTCCTTCAATATAATATGCCATCCAGTTATAAGGATAAAGGCATTTTTGTGACCAAGTCGCCCATTCCTTAAATTCACTTAGCCTCTTTGTCGAAAACATCTCGTCTGCAATAGCTTTTCTCTGTTCTTCAGTCATTTCATTAAGTTGAAAGGTTCTCAGATCATAGAGCATTTTACCCAGCAGCTCAATCGATATTCCTCTTCGTTTAAATGACTTATAATATGCTATGCCGACAGCAACTGAAGAAACCCCATTGTCCAGCTCAAGACTTTTATCTCCTATATCAGGGAGTTGTGGTATCAATTTTTCCAATTCCCCTTCCGCTTCGCTACAGATTGCTTCAGCAACAGTCTTATCACAGATAGACGGCAGGTATTGTTTTACTCCTTCGTTAATCTCATTAAATAATGCCATTATTTCTTTTTCATGAGCCACAAAAAATGTCTGGTTTGTCTTAGATTCCATATTTATCCTCCTTTTTGATACCATCAATAAATATTTCTGCCAAAATCAATTCCTTAATCAATTTTCTTGATTTCCGGGTTCCGGCATCAAGCAGTCCAGGGGACAGCCCCCAAAAAAGACGACGGACCGAATTCCCGGCCCGTCGTCCCGGGCTATCTTCCGGTTAGTTATTCTCGATACCTATGATTATTGGCTTTTAGACTCCAAATTCGCTCCTGCCAAGGATCTCCAGTTGCAGATCGCGCTGCATCTGTACGTAATAACCGGTGTATCCGGAAACGCGCACTACGACATCGCGATAATATTCCGGATGCGCCATCGCGTCTTTTAGTGTGTCGGCATCAACCATGATGAACTGTATCTGCATACCGCCGTGATCAAAGTAGGCATTCACAATATCTGCAACATTATCGATATTTTGCTCGTAGGTATTCTTTTTTGAAAATGAAAGCCGAACGTTGAAGGCTATATTGTTATCAAGTGTCTCCGGATCCAGTTTAGCGACATCGAGTAGGTTATCCAATATGTTTTTCGAAGCCGATGGATTGGGAGTAAGCCCCGGCGTAAAAGGCGAGCCGGCGAGTCTGCCGGACGGTGATGCGCCGGAAACTCTGCCATATACAGTATGGTTGTTATTTGACCGATAACCGGTAGAATAGTTGCCCCCGCGGCCGTTATCCTGATTATGAAGTAGATCCGCAACCATACGGGTGACCCGGTTTGCCATATCTACGGTTTCCTGATCACCGGATCCAAATTTCGGAGCAGCGGTTGCAGTCAGTGCGTGGATCTTTGAATACCCTTCAAAGTTATTGTCAATGGCTTCTTTCAATTCCTTGAACGAGAACTTTTCTTCATCGAAAACAAGCTTCTTGATCACCATTAACGAATCGATGACATCTGAGAGTGCAATCAGGGATGCGCCGGAGGAATTGTATTTAGCCCCGCCACGCGTAATTCCGCGGCCCTTTTCAATACATCCTTCCGTAATGGCGGAGTATAAGGGTGACGGCATGACTTGCTGGTGGATCTTGAGCAACTGGAGGGAGCCGATGAAGGCTTGTCCGTATATGAACTCAAATTGCGCCTTAAAAGCGTTATAGAACTCCTCAAAAGTCTTAAAATCTTCGATCTTACCCGTCTTGGGTCCAAAGTCCCACATAGCCACCGGATGATAGCCATTATTGAGCGCCATTGTAAAAGGCGCCATCAGGTTGGAGTCAATATCGCCGGTGCAGGCAAGATGCTTACCGGGCAAGACAGGTTCTACACAGCCGGTTGGTGTCCAGTCCCGTATATCTTCAATGGCCCATCCGTCATTTTGGCTCAAAGCCTTAATTACAGCTTCATCATTGTGAATGCCCGGCGTGCCGCAAGTAATATAATTCACTTCGCACAACCGTTTAAGATAAGTCTCGCTGTTGACCCCGGGCATAAAACGGGCGTGCATGTTGGGATCATTCAAACTTAGTATTTCCGCCGCCTTTAAGACGATGTAGGACATATCGTTCACGGCATCCTTTCCGTCCGGAGTGACGCCTCCAACAATGGTAGTGGACGTAGGCGGTGCTCCCGAATTCTGCCAGGAGGCAATCGTTGGAGCGCCGATTCTGTGACTGGTGATTCTCATGAAAAGGCATCCGACGACTTCGAGGGCATATTTAATATAGTCTTCCTTGTCCTTTTGGGAGGACTTCTTTTTTATATCTGCTTCGAAGTATGGCTGTAGGATCTGATCCATCCGACCGAAGGCGACATCGTCATCCATACCCTCCAGCCCAATGGCGATAAACATAATCCAAAGTGTCTGAACGGCTTCTTCAAGGGTTTGCGCGGGATTATCCGGAACCCGCAGAAGGATGTCGTGTATATGCTCCAATTCTTTTCTTCTGCGAGGATCGGTTTCCATTTTTGCCTCTTTCCCTGCTTGTTGCGCCAAGTTTTTGGCATAGACAGATACGGCATCCAGACTTATTTTCATTGCTTCAAGGGTGTTTTTCTTTTCCGGATCGGCTTTCGGATCGCTATTGAGCTCCCGGTCAATTTCCTCGCGGATCCCTTTGATCCCCATCTTCACAGCCTTTTCAAAGCCCGGGCAACCCGGATGTAGGGAGACGAGGCTCCATAAATTCAGGCAAAACAAACGGTCATTTATTTGAGCGGGGAACGGATAATCGAACTTATCTATCCAAAGCTGGTGTATATTCCGGTTCATCCAAAATGGAAAAACATGCTTATGCAGTGTTTCAATCGTTTCATTTGTGATATTATACGGGTCAAGCTCCCGTCCATGGATGGTTTTAAGTTCACCCCATATTGACCAGCCTATCGTATAAGGCTGGGTTACCGAGCCACAGATCGGGTTGGGTGTCATTGTTCCGGCGATCAGCCCGTTGGGACGAATGACAGGTTCCCTGTTAGCCATAAGATAATGGAAAGCCTTTGCCATACGGAGGTTAGGATCCCAAGGAGTCCCATCCTTTTTAGTCTCATAACCATGCTCAATGTGGAAATCGGTTAACAATTTTCCCTGCTCCGCAGAAACCTCGGGGAGAGTATTGTGATGATCGTCCTTGAACTGCTTCAGCCGGGGGAAATCATCGAGACTGTATTTTGCCATGTAAGGATCATCCAGCCAACCAACGCCGGGATCGACTTTTTTGCCTTTTAACCTGCCGGCTATCCGCTCATTTCGTATTTGACGGTCGGGCTTTCCTGCTTTTTCAGCAAGCTTCAAATTCTCTTTTTGGTGTTCCTCAGCTTGAGACTTAGCCGCTTTAATATCATCCTGCCCAAAAAGAAGGGACACAAGATAGTTAAAATAACCGTAGAGGGCCTGATTCCCGTCAACCCGAATACGACTGGCAAGAATCATTCTGCATACATCATCTACATTGGCTTTTTGGTAATCAGCCAGGTCTTTTTCCGTAGCAAAAACCAGGGTTGCTCCGGCGTCTTTCGGGATACTATCCTGAATAACGCTAATCTTGCCATCTTTAATAATTACCGCTTGCTGTACCTGGTTATCACCGGTTCTGATTCCGACAGTTGCATTGATCCATCCCTGGGTGCCCTTTAGCTCCTCTTGCAGAGAAGGTGTTGAGTTAAAGGTTTGGGCGACGGATTGAAGAAGCTCGTACATCTCTTTCTTTGCACTCAATTTAGTTTTCATTAGTGTCTCCTTTCAGTGATAGAAATAAGTTTCGTTGATATATATAGATTGCATATGCCAATTTTTGCTGATTGTATGGAATGCTATGAAGATCTTCAGAAATCCCTTTGGACATCTGAATTTACACCTACTTTCTCTTCTTCTTCTTGGCATATCAAATAGGTATTCAGGCTTTTTTCTTTGTTTGTTTTGCAACCATTTCCATCCCCTGGGTTTTTCCTCTATCCTTTAATTGTTTAGCATAATTGTTCCTTGACTCTGTGTAATATATACGGTATGGGGAATTATTATGGAGCGGATAAAAAGAAACAAATGGAAGGGATATAGTGGAGTATGCAATTTTAAATCGGGAAACAGCAAAAAAGCCAGGGAGGATTGTGATAATGTCATTAAATTCAACGTAAACAAGTTAAATAGCATATGATCAAAAGTCGCGAAACCATAAGCTTGCTACTCACGATTATGCCAATACAATAGAAGTTACTATTTGGGGAAAATAGTATAAAAGTAATAGTATAAAAGTAAAGGTAGTAGTTATTCCGGCGGTTCCATTGCGATGATTCTGCACTGTGAGGATTCGAACTCAAGCGCTCTCAACGGGAAAAGCCCTATCCAGGTGCGCTTGTTACTCAATTTGTCAATATCGCCACCTATGTTCTCAGCATGCACGAGTCTCTTGGGGAAGAGCTTCAAATGCATTACCTGGTAATATTCTTCCTGCGGGAACATCTCGTCCCATTCTTTTCCGTATCTCTCTTTGAGCTTCTTCTCGGCCTCCACAAAAGGTTTTGGATGCCAATCGCGTATGATCGTATTCATGGGGTGATCGGCGCTTCCGCAGTCAACACCAATCCATTTTAATTTCATTTTCAGTGCCCATTTATGGAATTCGGGTCCGGGACCTGGATGTTTCACAAAATATCTAACCTCGTCGCAATCGGGCTGATCCCATGCATATCTGTGATATCCGGTATTGATAATAAGAATATCGCCCTTCCTGATATCCGCCTTTTTCATCAGCATCTCCGGTGAGTAGAGATCGTAGTCTCCCACCTCGTCGGATATGTCAACAACGACGCCGGGACCAATCCATTCTTCTATGGGAACCTGACCGATGGATCTTCCGCATGCATGGAAATGGATCTCGCCGTCGATGTGAGTGCCTACATGATGACTCATTGTAATGACCTGCCCGTTTGCACCCTGCCCCATATGCGCCCCGGCAATTCTTTTGAAATACTGAACGCTCAGGGGAATATAGCTGGGCCATGGTGGAGTATGTACGCTCAGCGGTTGTGTGAGATCATAGATTTTAACCTTACCCATAAATCCGAGAAATTCCTGGATATTCATGCAATACCTCCTGTTTTATTTAGTTTTTATCCTTCAATATATTGTCTACTATTAATAATAAAAACACGACCTGAGATATAAAACTTCATATTATCTTTTTATGGAACTTGCGATATTTCCTTTAATATTAACATGACAAATGTTAATATTAAAATATAAAAGTCATTTTCTTAATTGGCAAATAGCGCTCCTCCAAGGATCAGAAGCTATTGAAAGGGAATAGAGATTTCAATGGAATATATTAATATAGGAAATATATGGATTGCTCTTATTATAACAATTGTGCTGATGTTGATTCATTTCACGACAGCAAGGTTGTGCCGCGTTCCATTCATATCCGAAAAAATAGTGGCATCTTTCGGGGGCGGACTTGCGGTTACATATGTCTTTTTACATATGCTACCGGAATTAGTGGAAGGAAATGAGGCAATCGGGAAGTTGTTGAAGCATTCTTTAACCTTATCTCCCATAATTGACCTGGCAATTTTTTTGGTTGCATTTATTGGCTTTAATGTTTATTATGGATTTGAAGTTCTCGCAAGAAATGTGTCAAAAAACAATCAATCTTCTCTTCTTGTTTACCGCTTACACCTTGCAATGTTTTGTTTTTATAATATCCTCATTACATATACAATGCCCTTGAGAGTACAGGTGGGTTTGCCTTTTGCCGCGGTTTTTGCAATCGCCATGGGGATGCATTTATTTCTCTCAGACCGCACTTTGCACAGGCATTTTTCGAAGCATTTCAATATGAACGCACATATTATGCTGATATCTTCATTGTTTATCGGATGGCTTATATCCGCCGTGACGGAGCCTGTGAATGTGTTTTTTTCCAGCTTACTTATAGCGTTTCTTTCAGGCGCAATTATATTTAATACATTCAAGGAAGAGATCCCGCCGGAGAATGAATCGAGCTATGGCGGCTTTATTGCAGGTGTCGGGATAATGACCGTTACACTAATCTTGCTTACCGTCATTAAATAATTTACAGGCATTGAGTAACATTTTGTAGGAGTAACATTTTGCCACGAAAATCGAGCCTGGAAGGCTCTCCTACAGTGGGAGGTTTGAATAATTAAAAAAAAAAGTATGTAAATTGTCATTCTAAGCGATTTAAGATCTGAGTATTTCGAGTTGGCTAGCTCCCCGTCTTCTCCCCTACCTCTTTTTCTATCATCTCCAAGTCTTCTTCACTCAATTCTTTTTTCATATCATCCATCATGTAATTGGCGGTATCGGCCGTATAGTTGAACAGGTTGTTAGCTTTTTCAAGCAATGTCAGGCCGTTGTAAAGATGACTTTGATTGGGCTCATATACATAATATCTTAATTCTTCGAGCCCCTCGTGAAATGTCTGTATTCCTTCTTTGAAAGAGTTGAGGGGACGTAGCATCAGGGACTTGGCAAATTCGTCAAATCCCATTAGGTCCATCTGTTTTTCGATAGGCTCCAGGTTTCTGCTCATGTCATCAATGGCCTCGGTCGCCCATTGAAGTGATTTCTCATAATCCTCGATAGACAGATTTTTTGAGAGAAGCTCGCCTGTCAGAATCATCATCTGGTTGAAATAGCCGATTCTATTATCAATAGGACCTAGATTGTTAGCACATACATCACAGTTTTCCCCGACGCCAGGATCTCTTTTTCCGCATCTAAGACACCACATATAACTCACTCTCCGGAATTAAATTATCAAGAAATTGTCAAGAAATACTTCTTCAAAATATTAATCTATCCTCTATTTCTTGAGTTCGGATTTACTCATCCGGGAGAACATAAAATGTAACTGTTCAACTGCGGTGAATAGTTGCCCCAAAATTAAAGGGAAAAATGTATCATTCAAAAAAAGTACTCTTTATATGCAACTATTCATACCTGCAAAGGTTCCTGATAACCATCAATCCTGGGAGTGAGAACAGATGAGGAAAAAACTCGATAAATTCATATATATATTAATGGCTTTTCTTGTGCTGTCATTTTTTACATGCCCGATTGCAAGGGCATTGGAAGATGAGAAACCGGATCTTGAAATTGTAAAGGTCTCCGCCGCCGGAATGAGAATCCCCCTCAAAATATACAGGGATGAGGATGGAAATATACTCATTCCCATAAGTGATGCCGATTCGGGACAGTTGATGAAAAAATTTGGACTCAACCTGACTTACCTTGTTCCCATGAAAACTATTGTAATGGGGGCATCGGGGGGGAAAGATCTCAGGATAAAAATCGGAGAAAAGAAGGGCACTTACGGAGGGAAGCCCATTGAGCTAAAGACGGCGGTGAGAAAAATTAACGGCATCCCGTTTATTCCTCTTGAATGCTTCCAGGTGATATACAAACTTGACATAAGCTACAATAGAGCTACGAGAATTTTATATATGGATCCCGTCATCACCGATATAAG
This sequence comes from Vulcanimicrobiota bacterium, assembly GCA_021107945.1. GTDB lineage: Bacteria > Vulcanimicrobiota > JAJTBE01 > JAJTBE01 > JAJTBE01 > JAIORV01. The sequence goes on from JAIORV010000106.1 coordinate 11,698, forward strand.
CTTCAAGATGGTAAAAGGCAAAATCAAGCTCATCATCGAAGGCTCGGCCCCACTTGAATTCAAGACTTCTATGATGTCGGAGCCTGACAGATATGTGATTGATATTGACAATGTGGTTCCGGATAAAAGCCTGGTTGCAAAAGATCTTCGCCATAAACATGTCGGCGCTATCTTTATGTCCCGGTCTTCCCGCATGCCGAATCGTGTGCGAATCGTGATTCCGATGTTCAATGAAGTGGAAATCGAGGTAAATCAGGAAAAGAAGAACAGGAACTTAATCACCACTCACTTCTTTTTCCCAAAAGTTGTTGCTCCCGTGCAGGGGCTGGAGCGTCAGCAGGTTGCAAAATTTGATCTCAAGGAAGAAAGTGACCGGATCATATTTGACATAAACACATCGGGCCCCGTTCAGTATGAATGGCGCAGGCTTCTCCCTCCGGACAACAGGTATTTTATTGATATACCCAACACGAAACTTGGTACATCCGAGTATAAAAAGAAGCTTGATGTGGGGTATATATCGGGAATCGAGGTCAGACAAACAAAGAGTGAACCCGATCCCGTGGTCAGGATTACATTGAAGTTGGAGGTTCCCTGCAAGGTGGAGATAACCCCGGATGAAGACAGGCCCGGCGTCATTCGGGTTATCGTATATAAAGAGACAATTGACCCGATGATTACATATCGACAGGGGTTTGGCGTAACACGCTTTCCAAAGAAAAGCGGTAAGGTGGGCGGGCTTATAATATGCATCGATCCGGGGCACGGAGGCGGCGATCCCGGCGCGGTAAACAGGGCTTATGGATTGATGGAAAAGGATGTAACCCTTGATATTTCTCTTCGCCTTGCAAGTATGCTCAGAAAAGCCGGCTGGAATGTGGTTATGACCCGTACGACGGATCGAGACGTCTCCTTTGCGGGAAGCAGTGACGCCCGTGAGTTGGGCGACAGGGTGAGGGTTGCAAATAATATCGGCGCGCAGGTATTCATATCGATTCACATAAACGCATCCACAAGCTCGGCCGTGCATGGCACATCAACTCATTGCTGCAAATCCATTGATTACCCTCTGGCAAGGTGTATCCAACAACACCTTGTGGCATCAAACGGCAGGAGAAATATCGGTGTTCGCACGAATCGCTTCTATATGGTTCGCCATTCATATATGCCCGCATCCCTGGTGGAATGCGCATTCATATCAAACCCGACGGAAGCGTCTCTCCTTCGAACGGGATGGTTCAGGCAAAAGTGCGCCGAGGGAATATATAACGGATTGATGGCATATGCACAGATGCAGGGACTCACGGGAAGCGGCGAAGGCTCCCATTCAGACTCCGTTGAAGACAGGGAATTGAAGCGAAAAATAGAGGCGGAAAAAAGAAAGCTCGAAAGGGAGTTGAAAGATATGCCCTCTCTCCCGGATCCTGATTATTCGGAGAGGTGAGATATGAGTATATAAAGAAGACGATTCCATCTATTTAAGGACATAAAATATGAAAGTAAGAATTGAGAAAGTTGATTGGGATTTATCTGAAGAAATTCGAGAAGGCACTGTTACTTTCTCTATAGCTGATAAAAACTTCTATGCTTTTTCCTGTTGTTCAGATTATAAAGTTGGGGAAATTATAGAAGTGGAATTGTCTCAAATCGAAGCCGGCTTTGATTGGGAGGAAACATTTAGCAGGAATAATCAGAAGAAGAAATGTCTGATTAATATTGGGAACTGGAGTTACGATGGTTATGGACAAATAATTTCCATTAATCCTGTCGTAGTAAATTTTGGTTGTTTTCCTTTAGAGCTGGGGGATTGGACCAATGATAAAAGAGTAATTGGTGAATATATTTTTTGGAAAATAGATAGATTAGATATTTAGGCAAAGGTCAGGTAACATAAGTTGTAAATTTTATGAGATAAATATTGACATGTAAAATTTATATTTATCCAGCATATTGAATTTATATCACACTTAAAAAGGGAAACATTGAATATCATAGAAGTAAATATAGAAGTCTGTTGCAAATTGTAATTATGCACGGGGACGGTGCGTGTTTTGCAGTATATTAACATCTTCCTTCTATAAAAAAAAAGCTCCCTATTTAAATGGGAAATAATTATCAGGGTGAGGTGCGATATGTTATTGGCCGGAATAGTCGCTGGAGTTGTTGTTGTTACGTTAACTGTAGCTCTTTTGTTTTCTTTTTTCAGACAACCCGATACAGTGGATTCGGGAGAGTTTATTCCAAAGGACATATCAAGAGCTGAATATGAAAGTAAATTTGAATTGAAGAAATCATTCAATATTCCCGGCAGGAAAGAGAAGAACTGGAGCGCCGGCAAGAGACTTTAAAATAAAAAGACAAATTAACAATCGCTCAAAGTTCAAGCAGGACTTACGCAATTGTCATTCTGAGCGGATCACGAAAGACTTGCTTTAATCCAAAGACTTTCTCAAAGACGGGATTTTCTTGATCTGCGGAGATTAACACAGCGAAGAATCTCTTGAATAATTGCCTGCAGGAGATCGTTTGTCGTGGGTAGAGATCCTTCGCTGTGTAATAAATCGGAGGAATGCTAATCCCGTTCTTGCCAAGGCATATTCAGGAAAGGTAAAGATCGTATTCCGCTCAGGATGACAGTTTCATGCGTTTTTTTCCTGAGAACGCGTAAGTCCTGTTCAAGAATACCAGGATATCTTGGTAAACAGGTATTTCAGGTCAATTGTGCCCAAAAAACTTATTTAATTTGGTTTATTCCCCGAATTCCATCTTCAAAAAACTTTAAACTACAGGTTTCATCGTCTCTAATTCATAAGTCTGCCCAATCATTCCACAAACTGGTTTCCCAACCGCGATAATGACCTATAACGAAAATGTCGCCTTTGGAAAAGACTCCTGCAAAACCCCTGCCCCCAACTCTTTTACTAATTTTTGATGACATTTATTATGCCCCTATCACAGTGACTGATCTTTATATACATCTTTAATTATTTGTGATTTTCTTGATAAACCGCAAAGAAGCAAAGAGCGCAAAGGGATTCGGAAAACTAATAAAGCAGCCCGAATCTGTAGGAGGGATGTCCTCATCCCGATAAACGGATAGTACAGTATGCACATGTTTTTTCACCACAGAGGACACAGAGAGGAATGGGGCTTTGAGAACGGAGCATTAGATAACAAACCCGTTTCCCACCTCTCATGTGTAACTTATCTTTTATTTACATCTTTTGAGCGAAAGGTTCTAATCGCCTATTTCCACTTCGAGAAGTGGAGAAAATGGCGAATCAAAACCATGGAAGACTTTTTCATTTGTTTCACCAAAGCCGGTGGCTACCTTGTTTGCAAGTGTAACGGCTCGCCCTGGACAAACATCCTCTATCTGTGTTTACGACTTCTGGACGGTTTGGCAAATTGCCACCTTTTATCGCCAGAAAACCAGCGTTCATCGGAGGTTCAGGAGATGTAATGAAAGATTAGCAAATAGCGTGGGGGCTGAATAATATCTTATCTGCCATTTATCTCAATAAATTTCCTGAATGAGCGATCATACGTTTTCTCCACATCATCGGGAAAACAGCAGGCAGGGAGTTCATTCATCCTCAGGTGGTATGCGATACAATCACAGCAAATCCCCTTCCTGGGGCAGGGTTCATAGGTGCAATTACAGCGTTTTTTGTTGATATTTGTTTTGCAATCCATGTCGGATTCTCCTCTTGTGAATTTTTTCGTCAAGTTCAATAAGAATTTTTTCATTTGAGATACCCGCTATGATGTGCATGCCCAATAGGAACTACTTTGCTGTTTAAGCCTTTTGCCTCCGCCTGGATGACCGAAGCTACAAGAGTGTTCCTGATGATCATCGACACGGTTATGGGACCCACGCCTCCGGGTACGGGGGTAATTCTTGATGCCCTCGGGTAGGCCTGCTCGTAATCCACATCGCCCACTATTCCGTCATCGGTCACATTGATTCCCACATCCACCACGACCGCACCTTCCTTTATCATATCGCCTGTTATAAGTTTCGCTCTGCCGGCGGAAGCGACGAGAATATCGGCGTTGGAAGTGTGGAATTTTAGATCCTTTGTCTTCGTGTGGCAGGTTGTTACCGTGGCATTCTCGGCAAGCATCAACGGGATCAGAGGCTTCCCCACAGACAGGCTTCTCCCCACAATAACCACTTCTTTACCTCTTAGCGGGATTTTATATTCTTTCAGAAGCGTCATCACAGCCCAGGGTGTGTTTGGTATGAAAAACGGATTGCCGGCAAAAAGCCAACCCAGATTTGCGGGATGGAGTCCGTCAACGTCCTTGTTTGGATCCACCGAGGCGACAGCTTCGATAAACGGGATATGGGGAGGCAGGGGAAGTTCAAGAATTATGCCATGTATTGATTCTTCTTCGTTTAAAATCTTCAGTTCTTTGCGCAGGTTTTTTAGTGAAATTGTGGCCGAAAAATGGAATAATTCGGTTTCCATTCCCACTTTTTTGCACCTTTTCCTCTTGCTCCTTATATAGGCGGCGGCTGATAGATCCTCTCCCATATAGACAATTCCAAGTTTTGGAGTTATTTGAGTCTCTTCTTTAAATTTTGTGATTTCCGATGTTAACTGATTTCTTATTTTTTTGGCAAGCTCCTTGCCATTGAGATCTTTTTCTCGCATATAATCCTCCGTTCATTTCTCCGATATGTGACTGTTGAGAATAGATATTCACCACGAAGTCACGAAGTTCACGAAGGGAAACTCTGTGCCCTCCGTGATAATGGATTTGGGAAATGAGAAGTGGAAAATGGAATTCCCGTTTCTCGATTCTCTAATCCCGTTTCTCATTCGTGACTTCATGGTGAATTCTAACCTGACTCATACCGCCTTCAAAATGGTTTTTCGCTACCCTCTCATCCGAATCCCTTTGCGGGTTTTGTGATTTGTTATCCATTTCCCTTACCGGGAAGACGCTGAAGCGTCTAAAGCAGTTAGGGTTGTGTGTGTTCCCTTCTTCCCCCGGATAAATCCGGGGGTTAATCTAATGGGAGGTTTAAAAACCTCCGCTACCAGGAATGGAGGCGAAAGATGGGAAGTGAGAACGAGATCCGACCTCCGACCTCCGTCATCCGTCATCCGTTTATCGGGACGGGACGTCCCTCCTACAATTTCGTTCTCCGTGTTCTTCGTGGCTTCGTGGTGAAAAGCGTCCATTCTCCATCATCCATCATCCATCATCCGTCATCCTTTATCCGTCATCCTTTATCCATCATCCATTATCCATCATCCTTTATCCATCATCCATTATCCATCATCCTTTATCCGTCATCCTTTATCCGTCATCCATTTCCCGTTTCTCGCCTCTCACTTCCCACTTCCGTCATAAATCTTTTTGGCGTCCCTGAAAAACTTTTCCGCTATATCCTTTTTACCCGTCTTTTCATACAGATTGCCCAACATCAGACATCTGATATATTTTTTATGCGGAAGGGTCAGCATGTCAACAAAAGGATCTCCTTCCAGCTCAGAATCTTCCCTCCGGTCTTCGTCAGGACCCGTTTTGCCCTGTTCATCCTCATCGCCATACTGGCAAGGCTCCCATTGGGACTCTATCTTGATTATCTTTTTCAATGCCTCCAGGGCAAGTTCATATTTCTTGTTGTGTGAGTATTTAAAGTAATCATCCCAAAGTTCCACCCATTTCATTGACTCGGCGTCATCAAACTTTTTTATATGATCCACGAAACGGTTTCTTATATATTCATATGCAAGCTCATTGTTCTTTTGCTCCGGCATGAAAAGTCTCTCGGTGAGATTCATGTAAACAAGAAAACCCCAGTCTTTTGTCAAATCGGGAGTGTTTTTGAATATGTCGCCCACCTGCTTAAATTGCTCGACTGCGTCTTCCTTCCGTCCGCTTTTCAAGGCGATTATTCCCATGCAATATCGCAGGAACGCACGGTCGCGGGCAACAATGTATTTCCCCGATTCAGGATTTTCAAGGGCGTTTTTCAGAGATGAGTAGGTTTGATCCGGTTTATCAAGCATCAATCCTTCCCAGGATTGAAGTATTAGTCTTGAAAAGTTTGACTTGGCTTTCCTCTGACCTTCGGATAACGATTCGATTAGCTTTTGGCGGGCTTTTTTCCCCGCCTCCGGGTCGTCATCCTCGCTTTCCATTGATATGTAATCCATCAGGGTAAAAGCTATACAACTGCTTCCATACGGAAGATACTGATCAATTTCGATTTCCTTCCGGATCATCTCTTTTGCCCGATCAAACCGGTTGGTGTTGATACAAGCTATTACAAGAACCGCCTTCAATTGTAGAAACTGCTTGCGCTCTTCGTCACCATCAGGCTTTATCTTATCCAGGCTTTTTTCGACGAATTCGGCGATTCTCTCCCAGTCCGGCGAAGGTTTTTTTAAAGAGATATCGGCAAGATGGAGATATGCGCCGGGGCGACAAGGCTCCTGATTTATCAGCTCCTGAGATAAAGCGGCCGCTGACTTCACTTTGCCCTCATTGTAAAGAGTTTCCACTTCCGATAATCTTTCTGCATACGTCTTTTGTTTCGGGGAGGGCTTAATGGATATCTCGGGCTTTTTCTGGCAGCCATACACTCCAATTAAAGCGGAAACAATGAGAAACAGGGCGATTTTGAATTTTCTATTAATATTATACATAATCATATCCTACATAAAAAGTAAGCTTCTTTAAAAGATAAATATTATAATAGAGTACAACTTTTCCTTCTAAAGGTTTTCGGAAAAAGGTGTCAAATAAAATAAATGCTTGCTGAAAGTTAAAACTTCACCTGAATACAGGTTGTTGTCCGGAAGTTGAAGAGGAGGTTTTCCATGGCTGTTTTGATGTCCGTTATTACACCGAAAAAATTTATTGACATGTTTAAAGCGCGTACAGACAGACTGATGCTCTATTCCAGAGGCAAACAGGTTTCACAGCAGATAAAAAGAGGCGAATATGAGCTGATTCACAGGTCGGAAGCTCACATTGGCGGATCCGTCAGGATGGGCTTTTATAATATGATGGATGATTTTACCGTGCCGTGGGCTGTTGTTGTATTCGAAGAGGGCGGAGAGTCAAAAAATACCGCCCGTGATTCAGCCCTTCTTGTGAGGGAACTGAACAAACTGGGACTCAGGGGCGTTAGAAGAGAGAGGGGAATGCTCAAGGGTGAAAATTACAAAGTATGGATTTTCCTGGATCCTCCCGTGCTTGCAAAAAAAATCAGGTATTTCCTCTTCACACTCTTCGAAAAACTGGGCTTTTCCAAGGAGATTCCCATCATTCCGACAGCCGACGAACTTTCTCCCGGTGACACGGGGCAGCATGTCTGGCTTCCATATTTCAACGGGGTGGACAAATGGCTTGACGAAAAAGGCGAACCCTATGAAGGAATGGGGATAAAACAGGAACACGCAATCTTCATTGGTGACAAGGGAAATGCCATAGAGAATGATTTTCTCTCGGTGGCGCCGGCAAACGAAAGAGATATTGACCAGGCATTGACAGCAATAACATCAACACTTGCGGCAAAATATATGCCCGGAGTCGGACTCATTGTTAATGAAGACTCGGCGAAATGCTTGCTGACTAATTGTGCGGCGTTTCAAAAAATTACAAGTGAAATCGAATCAACGGGAAGAATCACTGATGAGGGATTACTTTTCCTGGGTGCGTTTCTCAGAAGTCTTGGACAGGAAGAACTTTGGAACCACTATACCGGGAAGATGATAGATTTCAAAAAGAAGAAATTTGAGAGAAAACTGGCGCAGTTTAAGGGAGGAGTGTTCCCCAACTGTCTCAATATGAAACAGATTGATTACTGCCCGCCGAGTAAGATATGCTTTTCGAAAACCGCTCCGCTGACCGAGCGGTATGGTTTCTGGAAAGAAGATAAAAAAGGGGAGAAGACACAGGAACCGACTCCCGCCAACTGGTTGTTCAAATCCATAAGTGAAAGCACACCTGCACAAGCCGCCGCCGAAGGCGAGGGTATGGAAGGGGGAGTCCCGTTCCTCGATGCGCCCGAAATGGGGACTATGCGTTCCGCTCCAAAAATCAAGATCTCAGTGAAATCGATGAGTGATTTTATGCAGAAATATGGAGAGGAACTGGATAACAAAAGAAAGGAATTCACCACAAAGAAAAAAGAGCTTTCCGGACTGAACAGCGGGTTTGAGGTGCTTAATGAATTCCTTGACGGCCTCGTGCCGGGAAGCTTGATTCTATTATCAGGCATGCCCGGATCAGGCAAGACAGGCTTCGCAAAGCAAATGCTTGACCAGGTTATCGACAAGGAGAAATTGCCCTGTATCTTTGTATCATACGAGCAATCCAAAGAGGAACTTCACCGCAAGACACTGGCGAGGATGTCCGGCATAACTTACAAGCAGATAAGGCGGGGAGCGCTCTCGGATGCAGAATTTGCAAAAATAGATAAAGTCAACAAGTACCTGAAAGAAAAATTCGGAGACCTCACATACATAATGGAGGCAGATGAAAATATCAATGTTGACGGCATCAAACAAGCGGTTGATAAATCAGAAGCAAAATTCGCAGTGGTTGACAACCTGCAGGTAATGCCCGTGCCGGCAAGAGCAGGAATCGATCCACTGATGCAAATGACCGCCAATCTTACCGGACTCAAGAGAGTCTGCAGGGAAAAAGATATTGCAATGCTTGTGATATTCAACGGAAAGATACCGCCGGAAATTGAATATAATACCGATGTTATACTGAAGCTTACATCAAATGCAAATCCGCAGGTGCATTCCTCGGAGAAACAACCCTATGTTGTTTATCTCAATGTGGAGAAGAACAGGGAGGGTATTAGCAAGGTGAGGATTCAATATACATTTTTCCCGCCAAGGATGACATTCTATGGCGAGAAGAAAGCTGATTACAAGCCTGTAAAATAGATAAAAGGATGATGTTTGTGGCGATAAAAATAAATGAGAAAATATTTAAAACATACGATATAAGAGGAATCGCAGGAAAAGATTTGGACTTTGACATTGCAAAACTTGTGGGCAAAGGCTTTGGGACATATCTTCTTCAAAGAGGCGTGAAAGATGTTATAGTGGGACACGACAACCGGGTCAGCTCCCCCGAATATCATCAGGCGCTCGTTGAGGGACTTACAGGCGTTGGGTGCGATGTAAAAGACCTGGGATATTCTCTCTCTTCAATGGTGTATTTTGCAAGAAAGCATTTTGATATTGACGGCGCCGTCATGATCACGGCAAGCCATAATCCACCGCAGTATAACGGGTTCAAGCTCTGCCATGGGCTAAACGCCATAGTGGAAGAAGAAATTCAAATATTAAAAGGAATAATTATAAAAGGCGAATTTCCCAAGGGCAACGGCAAAGTTGAAAAAGTTGAGATCGAGTCCGCCTATTTCAAGGCGATTATGGACAGGGTAAAACTGAAACGCTCATATAAAATTGCCGTTGATTGCGGAAACGCCACACCCGGACTTTTCGTGCCATCGCTTCTCGAAAAAATGGGCTGTGAGGTGATACCGGTCTTCTGCGATCTTGATTCCACATTCCCCAACCACCTCCCGGATCCCGTGGCAATTGAGTATTACGGGACATTGAAGAAAGTTGTAAAAGAGAATAAGGCAGATCTCGGAATGATGCTTGACGGCGACGGAGACCGCATTGGATTTATTGACGAAAAAGGGCGCGTGCTCTTCGGCGATATAATCCTCACGATCCTGATTCGCGATATTGTACCCGATAACCCCGGCAGGAAGGTTATTATAGAGCTAAAGGATACGGAGTTTGCATTTGAAGAAGCGAAAAGACTTGGAGGGGAACCTCTGTTCTGGAAAACCGGGCATGCGTTACTGGATCTCAAGGTTCACGAGGAGGACGCCGTACTTTGCGGCGAAATGAGCTGCCATTACTGGGTTTGTGACGATTACTATCAGTTTGACGACGCCATATATGCAATGGCAAGAGTATTAAAAGTACTTGATAAAACAGGCAAAACACTGGGTCAGCTTGTTGATGAACTGCCAGATCTTTATAACACACCCGAATACCGTGTCTCGGTGAAGTGCGACGATATCAAGGGCTTTGCACTGCGCCTCCGGGACGATTTGCGTGATAAATGCGACAAGACCATCGAAATCGACGGAATTAGAGGCTACAAAGGCGACGGCTGGTTCCTGATCAGATCTTCCAACACTCAGCCCGTTATCTCGGTGAGAGCCGAGTCAAGATCGAAAAAGGGACTGAAAGACCTCAAAAATTTCCTGTCGTCGGAATTCGCACGCTACACGGAACTCGATTTCTCGTGGGATAGGCAGTACGATGTAGTATAAGGAAATCAGGCATTTCACCTCTGAGGAAATAAGGAAATGAGGAAAACGGATGATGGAAATATTTTTATCACCGCCAAGACCACAGAGGGATTCGGAAACGAATAGTGCAAGCCAAAACTGTAGGAGCACACTATAATAAGGTAAGGAAAAAAGGAGGAAAAAAATCGACATGGTCGCACTCCAGAAAGTGAACAAAAATCTAAAAAGAAATGGAGTGTTAA
>JAIORV010000192.1 GCA_021107945.1 Vulcanimicrobiota bacterium
GTGGTGGGAGCTGAATAGTAATAAATATTTTTGACAGGAAACATGTGCACCCAAAAGATTTTATTATTACTTGCCTATCTTATCCTCCTTTGCAATTTCCGATAGAAATTCTCCCTTGATCCGACCATATATACAAGAACAACTTTCTTTTCAGGAAATATCTTATAGGCAATTCGGTACTCGACATTCTTGAATTTTAAGTTATATGAGTTGAATAGCTTTAATCCTTTTTTTAAAGGTTTCCCGGAGTAAGGATTCGTTTTTACCTTATTAATGTGTACATCAATAAGATTCCTTGCCGCTTCCCTGTCAATTTTTTTAAGATCCCCCAGGGAGGCGGTGGTCCACCTAACTTCCCAACTCACGATAAACCTCTTCCATTGAAAGAGTCTTTCCCTCTTCCATTTCTTTCTTGCCCTGGATTACTCTTAGCTTAAATTCATCGCTAATTTCAGGATCCAGTATAATCCTGATCGTTTCCCAATCGCCATCATTCATCCGTCGAATTTCACCAATCGTCTCCCATTCGGAACGACTCAAATCCCTGATGAATTCAAATATTTTTGCATAATTCGGAGCGGCCATCATTTCACCGTCTTATTAATAAATTCAATTAAGATCTTATATTCATATCATAGGTTAATAAAACACTGAAGTCAACATAGCAGGGAAGAGAAAAAAGAAAACGTATGCAGTTTTATTAAAATCCCAATAATAATCAAAAAAGCTTACATGGACTCTACCCTTGCCATAACATCTTCAACGGTGATTCCAAATTTTTTATATAGAACCTTTATCGGCGCGCTTGCTCCGAATGATTCCATGCCGACAACTGAGCCGTCAAGACCTACATAATGTTCCCAGCCTGTTTTTATTCCCGCTTCCACCGCAACACGTGCCCTTACATCGGAGGGAAGAACGCTTTCCCGGTATTCTTCAGGCTGTTTGTCAAATAACTCCCAGCTTGGCATTGAAACAACTCTGACTTTCATTCCCTCTTCCGCCAGTTTATGGCCGGCCTCAAGAGCGATCTCGAGCTCGGATCCCGTCCCGATGATTATTGTTTCAGGTGGATTTTCCGATGATTGCCATAGTACATATGCGCCTTTTTGCAACCCCTGGGCTTTTGCATATTTCTCCCTGTCGATGACGGGGAGATTCTGTCTGGTAAGGATAAGAGCGGTGGGTCCCTCGTTATTGCCGACAGCCGCTTTCCATGCCTGCGCAGTCTCTGTGGCGTCCGCGGGTCTTATTACCGTGAGGTTGGGGACCGTTCTCAAGCTCATCAACTGCTCGACAGGCTGATGAGTGGGTCCGTCCTCTCCCAGTCCGATGCTGTCGTGGGTGAAGATGTATATAACACGAAGTCCCATCATTGCGGCAAGCCTGATTGGAGGTCTCATGTAGTCGGAAAAAATGAGGAATGTCCCTGTATATGGAATAACGCCGCCATGGAGTGCCAACCCGTTGGATATCGCCCCCATTGCATGCTCCCTCACACCGTATCTTAAATTCCTGCCGGCGGGGTTCTCATTGCTGAAATCATCGCTGTCATTGATCAGTGTTTTGTTGCTGGGTGCAAGATCGGCGGATCCACCCATGAGGGACGGGATTCTACCTGCAAGCATGTTAAGAACCTTCCCTGATGCAGACCTGGTCGCCATCGGTGGGGAATCATTATTGAACAGGCTCGATAGTCCCTCGTCCCAATTATCGGGAAGCTCCCCGCTCAACTGTTTTTGTAATTTTTCCGCCTGTTCAGGATATTCCCGGGCATATTTCTCCATTTTTTCTTTCCATGCTTCTTCGGCCTTTTTACCCCGCTCGACGGCTTTTCTTATATAATTGAGCACCTCGCATGGAATATGGAAGTCAGGCTCCTGTATCCATCCCAGCTTTTCCTTCGCGGCGCGTACGCCTTCTTTTCCCAGGGGTGAGCCATGGACTTTCTCGGTTCCCTGCTTTGGGCTTCCATATCCGATGATGGTCTTGCACATTATCAGGGAAGGTCTTTCTGAATCTTCCCTTGCCTCTTTTATAGCTTTTTCAATTTCATCCGTATTAAAGCCGTCTATAGGACCGATCACCTGCCAGTCATAAGCCGAGAAGCGTTTTGCCACGTTTTCGGTGAATGTGATCTGCGTTTTTCCCTCAATTGAGATGCCGTTGTCGTCATAAAGGCATATTAACTTCCCCAGTCCCAGGTTCCCCGCCATACTTGCGGCCTCGCCGGATACGCCTTCCATCAGATCGCCGTCTGATGCAATTACATATGTAAAATGATCTATAATGTCGAATCCCGGTCTATTGAAATTTGCAGACAGCCATTTTTCGGCAATAGCCATTCCTATGGCGTTGGCGAATCCCTGTCCCAGGGGGCCTGTTGTGGTTTCAATTCCTGTTTCCAGGTCATATTCCGGATGTCCCGGGGTCTTGCTTCCCCACTGCCGGAAGTTTTTAATCTCTTCAAGCGAGAGGTCGTATCCTGTGAGGTGAAGCATGGAATATAAAAGTATGGATGCATGCCCCGCCGAGAGAACGAATCTGTCCCGATCCTGCCACCGGGAATTCCAGGGATTGTGTTTCAGGAATCGATCCCATAGGGTGTATGCCATTGTGGCCATTCCCAGGGGCGCTCCGGGGTGTCCCGAGTTCGCCCTTTGTACGCCGTCAACCGACAGGAAGCGAATGGTGTTTATACATAGTTGATCCATTTCTGTTTTTACCGCTGTCAATAATATCATCTCCTGTTATATTTTAAATGCAATTTAATTGTTTTTTCGAATTCTCCTTGTGTATTTGCTCCATCACGTAGCGCCAATGCCCATGAATTAGTGAATCAACACATTGGTGATGCAGATGTTGGCGCTGGATTATAATCACAATGTGAGATACCCTATGGATTTTGTCGATGTTCTCATGCAATTCCGCTTAAAAATGCGTAGCTTCTGACCTTAATTCAGTGGCGTTGCACGTAGGCCCGCTTATTACTGAATGCATACACCTTGCCAGTGTCTGAATAGTTTCCTTCCCTAATGCTACACATTCAGATAAAATCCCTCCCGGATTAACATTCGGAGTTAAATATTAAAATATTCTGCAAAATATTTTCAAAAATTGGAGGAAGATCGAATTTACCAACGAAAATAAATATTGAGTAGAGAGATCTATTTATTGGTGAAGACATTATTGGTAAAAACTCAATCCACTTCATTGTGAGAGTGACATTTCGTCGCGAAAATTCTACAGCCTGCCTATACTATGGCAAACTTTCAGCCCCCCCTTTGTAAGCAGCCCGAATATCGAGGTTTGAAGCCTTTCCTGCAGTTAGGTACGTGCTATAGAAGGTGTCTGAACAATCCTTTTTAAATTATATTCTCAGCCTGCGATTGCAAAAGGGTTGGGTGGAATTTGTAAGAAGTATATTTTGGTGTGTTTATACAGGAGCAAAGGATTATTAATATTATCTAGTTTTATACTTTCACGAAAATAAAATTCACGAGAGTATAAATGAAGTTTTGAGGATATGTCAGATACCCCGTTAGAAAGAAATAAGTTGAAAAGGCACAGAATAATGGGAGAGAAATATCATTTAAAAGATAGTATTAAGCTTTCTCAGGCACAAGAGAGATCCAGGGTTTCGGAGCAGTTAATACATAAAAAGAAAATGGAAGCTATAGGTCATCTTGTTGCCGGTATTGCACATGAATTTAATAATGTACTCACTCCCATAATTGGAAATGCCCAACTGGCACGAATATCAATAGAGGATGATTACTCTCCCGAGGCAATCGAGCTATGTCTTGAGGAGATACTCAAATGTGCATTCAGGGCCAGGGACACGATAAAACAGTTGATAGGCTTCACCGGTCAGGGAAAATATAACCCGGTTGACTTGAATCTAAGTAATATTATTCAGGAGTCTTCAAATTTATTGAAGCATGGTTTTTCATCAGTAACTCCATGCTCTGTGAAATGTGAACCCGAAGCTGAGAATTTCATCCATGCCGACAGATCTCAAATTGTTCAGGTTATCAACAACCTTACATTCAATGCCCTGGAGTCGATGCCCGAAGGCGGTCAGATTCGCATCAAATCCTGGGATGTTTGTTTTCATGAAACGGTGTCGGGCAAGTTTAACATCATACCTGAAGGAGAATATGTAGAACTTGTCGTTTCGGATGACGGAACCGGAATATTGGACGAGCATCTTGACAGTATTTTCGTCCCGTTCTTCAGTACAAAAAAAGGAAGTCGTCTTGTGGGGCTCGGTCTTGCTGTCGTCTGGAATATTGTAAAAAATTACAACGGTTATATAACTGTGGATACGAAAGTGGGTGAGGGGACTTCTTTACATATTTATTTCCCGGCAGTCAAGCGGACTATTGATGCGATAAAAGAAGTAATAACAGGAACCGGGGAGGCCGTAAAGAGAATACTCATTGTTGATGATGATGACTCGGTAAGGAGGATGGCGTCCAGATATCTCAAGATCAAGGGATATGACACAATAAATGCGTCAAGTGGAAAAGAAGGTCTTGATATATTTAAAAGAGGTGGGATAGACCTGGTTCTGGCGGATCTTATCATGGAAAACATGAGCGGAGACGAAATGTGTCATGAGATTAAAAAGGTGGATCCTCTGGCTAAAATATTTATAATGAGCGGATATCAAAAAGATGTGAGAGTCCGGGATTTACTTAAAAGCGGTGCAATTAGCTTCATTTCAAAACCATTCAAGCTGCAGGACCTCGGGCGGATTATTAAATCTGCATTGAAGGATAATAATGTTTAAAGAGTAAAAATAGAAAAGCAATTAGAGAATAAATTGTAAATACAAAGATGAGGGATTTTTTTTGGGGTCGTAGGAAGAATTGTGAGGGTTTTTCAGCTACGTGTCTTATCTGGTTTTTACTAAATATCCGAAGGAATATTTGCTGGTTAAGAAAAGGCAACAAACTAGTTGAAGAGGTTTCTATTATGGATTCAGCAAAAGAAGAAAGCAAGGAACAAAGAATTGACAAGGTCTTTAATGTCATCCTGGAATTGGCGTCGGGAAATCTCGAAGCCCGTGGAGAGCCGACCGGACTGAATGACAAAATTGACGGGGCTATTGTCAGGCTTAATATGCTCGGCGAGGAATTACTGACAAGGCGTGAGGAACGGAAAAAAACGCAGGAATCTTTACGGCGGAACGAGGAGAGATGGAGCAGCTTCATGAAATCCGCCACGGACAGTTTCTCGCTATGGGATTCGGATTTGAACCTCATTGAATTAAACCAGGTGGGAGAGAATTTATTTGGTTCTAAAAGGGAAAATATTATTGGAAAAAGTATGCCCGAGTTGTCCCACGATGTAATAAAATCAGGACGATATGAAAAATATCAACAAGTTATCAAGACGGGAAAGCCGCTGTTGATTGAAGATTGTTTGCTTCACCCGACAAAAGGGGAGCTTTACTTGTCGGTGAAGTCATTCAAAGTTGGAGACGGTCTCGGTCTGGTTGTAACGAATATAACCAGGCGAAAGAAGATGGAAGAAGCACTCAGGGAGAGCGGGAGAAAATTCAGAGAGATATTTGAGGAAGTAAGAGATGTCATTCTTACCCTTGATATGACCGGCAAAATCGTTGATATCAATAACAGGATTGAGGAAATATACGGATGGAAGAAGGAAGAGGTTATGGGGAAGCGTTTCTGGGAAACGCCGTTCTTCCTGCCCGAGAATGTACTCCCATTTATTAGTATTTTCCTTGATTTTCTGAAAACAGGCAGATTAATGAATATGATGGAGCTATCCGTCAGGGATAAGTGGAAAAAAATTCGGCATGTTGAAGGAAGAGCGACTTTATTGAATAGAGACGGCAAACCCTGGAGGTTGTTGTCCATGGTCCGGGATATTACGGAAAGGAAAGAATCCAAAAAAGAAAAACAGAATCTTGAAATGCAGTTAATACAGGCACAGAAAATGAAGGCAATTGGGCAGTTGGCGGCAGGTATTGCCCATGAATTTAACAACGCTCTTACTCCTGTTGTGGGCAATGCAGAGTTGATTGAAATGGAAATAGAAATGGGAAAGAGTTTCTATTCCAGTAAAATTGGGGAATACTGTGATGCAATCCTGCAAGGTGCCTTCAGAGCCGCGGACATTGCACAAAAACTTCTGGGATTCGCAAGGCAGGGTAAATTCAACCAGAAAGATATTGATATAAATTCTGTGGTATCAGGCGCAACAAAACTGCTGGCACAGGGCTTCTCATCCATAACTGCATTCGAAGTGAAATGTAACCTGTTGGCAAAAAAATATATTAATGCAGATGCCGCACAGGTACACCAGATAATTAACAATCTGGCATTGAATGCCAGGGATTCCATGTCCGAAGGTGGGGCAATAGTAATTACAACTGAAGATGTTACTATTGACAATCCGATAGTGGGCAGGTTCGATACAATACCCCCCGGTAAATATGTCAGACTTTCCGTCCGTGATGAGGGAAAAGGAATATCAGAAGAAATAATGAATAAAATTTTTGACCCGTTCTTTACAATAAACCAAAAAGACAGGGGGGCTGGACTGGGACTGGCTGTTGTCTGGGGAATTGTCAGGAATCATAACGCATTCATTGAGCTGAAAACGAAAAAAGACAAGGGAACCGTGTTTAAAGTGTATTTCTCTGCAGTTGATCGAAAAGAAGAAGCTGTAAGGATAATAAAGAAACCCGTTGTCTCGGCAGGCAAGGGCAGGATCCTGATTGTGGATGATGAGGAATATATCAGGATGGTAGCGGAAAGATATCTTAACTTGCAGGGATACGAAACAATGACCGCTTCAAATGGAATGGAAGGACTTGAAGCATATGACCAGGGGAATTACGACCTGGTTCTCGCCGACCTGATAATGGCTCCCATAAACGGAATTCAGATGTTTCACAAGATAAAGAACAAGAACCCGGATGCGAAAGTATTGATTATGAGTGGCTTCCAGGACGATGAGCAGATTGGGGAACTCCTGAAGCAGGGAGCGCTGGGATTCATACCAAAACCTTTCGATTTACATAAGCTCGGGGAGATAATCAACACAGCTCTGGCCGAATAAATCCCTTGAAAGATGGTGGGAACGGTGAAGTTCGACAGGAATTTAAGGGCGAAAATACTGGCCGGAATTGTTGCATTAATTGGACTCCTTAATATATCATCATCGGCTTTTTTTCCCATTACAAACAGATTGAGCTGGCTTCAGCAGGTACTTCCGCCGGAGGTGACATTCGGATCCAGAAGCCTGACACTTGTTACGGGATTTCTTTTGATCGGGATAGCATGGAGCCTTGCTCAAAGAAGACTTATGGCATGGCTTCTCACTTCCTGGCTGCTCATTATTTCCGCATTCTCGCACATTCTGAAGGGACTTGATGTGGAAGAGGCATTAATTGCCTTGGTATTGCTGGGAATTCTCCTGATATATAAAAGTGATTTTACTGTGAGGAGCGATCCCGGGGCGATACAAGATGTCTTTTTCTCCGCACCATACGCTCTCCTTTTCTTTTTTGCATATTCCATCCTGGGTTTTTATTTTCTGAAACATCAATTACTACCCGTATTTAGTATTGACTGCGCGATCAGGGAAACGGTAAACCTTGCCACTTTCCAGGGAGATAAAATATTTAAGCCTCTTACGGGACATGCACGCTGGTTCTTTGAATCAGTTACATTCCTGTCGGGAGTGGCGGCGGCTTACATTGTATATAGCCTGATGAGACCGATTCTTCGGCCCGCCAAAGTTACCCACCGGGACAGAAAGGCGGCTCGTGAGATTATACATGAATATGGATATAGTGGGATTGCCTATTTTGCTCTGGGGTCGGATAAAAGTTATTTCTTCAATTATGATTCAACATGTATCATTCCCTACGTCCTGGTCAGGAATGTCGCCATCTCCGCGGGAGATCCCGTGGGACCACCCGATAAGATAATCTCTACTATTGAGGACTTTAAAGAGTTTTGCGAGGAGAACAATTGGATATCCGCCTTCTACCAGGTTCAGGAGGAAAATATCGACTACTATAAGTCTGTCGGTTTTGGCAACTTGAAAATAGGCGAGGAAGCAATAATGGAAGTTCAGGAGTTTGACCTGAAGGGCAAGGCGAAGCAGGAATTGAGATCGGGAATGAACAGAGCAAAAAAGGAGGGATGGCAGTTTTTCTTTTACCGGGGACCTGTTGAAGATGAGAAAATGATAGAGAAGATAGAAGCCATATCCGAATCCTGGCTTGCAAATAAATCAGCCGGGGAGATGGGATTCACCATGGGCGGCGTGCCAATCGGTGGAAGTGATGAGACGCTTGTCTGTATAGCCACCGATAGCCAGGGGGATGTGCTGGGATTCCTTACATGGGCACCCATGTTCAGCGCAAAGGGATGGTCCCTTGATTCTATGCGTCGTACCGATAACGCTCCCAACGGACTGATGGAGTTTCTTATTGTTTCCTCTATAAATAAAATGAAGGAGAGAGGGGATAATGTGGCAAGCCTCGGACTTGCGCCATTGGCAAATGTTCAGACCGAGAACCCGGAGACACTCCTGTCACTGGAAAAGGGAATAGAGGTGATATATGAGAACATTAATACAGTATATCATTTCAAATCTTTACACCGATTCAAGAAAAAATTCGCTCCCCGGTGGGAGAGCAGGCACCTTATATTCCCGGGACTTCCTGTGTTTCCATCCGTTATACACGCCCTCGTGAAAGCCCAGGTTCCCAATTTCAGCTTGATAGAAATGGCGAAAAAAATGAAAAGTTAGAATTGCTGTAACTATTCAGACCTTTCTCTGCAGGAGAGGCTTCCGGCCTCGATTTCATAGCTGAATCAACAACTATTGAATTCTTCCCGAATAGGACGATAATAATATAGGAATCTCTCCGATAAAATACAAGGCAAACCTGTAAAGTTATTCTTACGGGGAAGGAGTATGCTTTTTATGATCAGAATTTTCATCGCTGATAACTATGCCATTGTCAGAGAAGGATTAAAGCAAATACTCAAGGACAATGAGGATATGTTCGTTATCGCCGAGGCGGAGAATGCCTGGGAGGCGTTGAAAAAACTAAAACTTGGGGGTTTTGATGTAATTATACTTGATATAAAATTGCCGGGGATTGGAGGTGTTGAGGCTCTTAAAAAAATAAAAGCAATCAATCCTGATATTCCAATCCTTGTATTATGTGTTTATCCGGAGGAGCAATACGCTCTGCGTTCAATCAAAGCCGGGGCATCAGGATATATAAAAAAAGACTGCTCACCGGAGGAGTTGATAAGGGCGATAAGAAAAATTTATAAGGGGAAAAAATACGTAAGTCCCGCATTTACCGAGAAATTGCTGGAGACCATAGATGCCGGTCATAAAAGACCTCTTCATCAAAACCTCTCGGACAGGGAATTCCAGGTGTTGTGCCTGATATCAAGAGGAAATACCCTGAGTGAAATAGCAGACGAATTATCTCTGAGTATAAAGACGATAAGTACTTATAAATCCAGGGTTATAAGGAAAATGGGTTTTAAAAATAATGTAGAATTGATAAAATATGCTATAGAGAACAAATTGATTGAATAGTAAGTAAAATTGTAGGTAAATTCCTATGAAATTCATGGGTTTATGCTGATATCCATTTCTTTCATTACGTAATACAATTAGCCGAGCCTGATTTTTGTGATATAACAAAAAACAGGTTTGAAAATATAGATATTTATAGCTGTGGTTTGAGTAACTTCAGATTATGGCGAGGGTTTTGGAATGATCCGGGTAGTAGCGAAGAACTCCAATGTTTGAAATGTTTTTTCGCTTTGCCCGGCATTTTTTTTGTCGTTTGGGTATAAAATATAACAACCTCGTAAATAATCAGTAGTAGTAAAATGCTATTTGTTTTTTGCTATTCACCGCAGAGGACACTGAAACAAGCCTGCCCTGGCGAAGGCCAGGGTTCAGTGCAGGCGCAGAGTTTTAAATAAAGTTAACACTTCAGACAATTATTAATTCCATTAAATTTGGATAGAGGCCGGTCTCCCGAGCAGCCTGAAACGTTGCGAAATCGTGGTTTAGAAATCCTCCACATAAAGGGGATGAACAGCTTCACAATGTTACATTATACTCAAACGCCGGTAGCGGAAAGCTTCAGCTTTCCTTTATATGGAAAGGTTGAAGCCCTTCCATGCCGTAATCAGGCAAACCAATTTAACTTTGTCAAGACAGTTACTTTTTTTATTTTATATAAGCAGAAAAGAGTATTTTTTCAGCCCCCTTAAAGAGAGGCTTCCAACTTCAATATTCATGAAAAAATACTGCCTCTGCAAAGGAAGTCCTGAATGCTTGCACAATAATTTGACTGAAGGACATAATAAATTTAGAGGTAATAGTATAGTAGTAGTATATCTGGAATCATAGCAAAGGGAAATGATGATACAACAGTTCTGATCGTAAAAGGAGCCGATGATATTGCAGGATTCAAATCTTGAGGAGAAGCTGAAAAAGGCGGAACAAACAATAGGGGAACTCCGGAAGGAACTTCAGGAGACCCGGGAAGGCTTTCTTTCGCTTACGGCGGAGTTGGAAGATTGTTTTACAGAACATGCTAATGAATTAAGTAAACCAAAAAGTAAATATCAGAATATTTTTAAAAACGCACCCGATGGGATATTTCAAATCTCACCTGAAGGTGAAATTCTTATGGCTAACCCGGTTATGGCACAAATGCTTGGATATGAATCCCCCGGGGAGTTGATGAAAATTAAAGGCTCTCGTTCTTCAGACTCACCCGACGGTTATAACCCCGGCCTTCAGCTTTTTCGAATCATGCATAGAAACGAAGAGCTTGCTAAATATGAAACGAATTTTTGTTTGAAAGACGGAAGGGAGATATGGATTTCCATAAATTCACACCCGGTGAAAGACAGCAATGGAGAACTTCAATGTTATGAGGGAATGATCGAGGATATTACCAATCGAAAAAGTATGGAGCAAAGCCTGGAAGGATATCGAAATAATCTTGAGGAGCTTGTAAGAGAGCAGACACTCGAGTTAACAAACGTAAATAAGAATCTCAGGGATGAAAATCGCATGCGTGCGGAGGTAGAGAATAAACTCAGGCAACAAAAAGAACTACTACAAGCCATTATCGATAATATTCCCGTGATGATAACAATATATGACGAGAAGTTTAATATGAAACTCCTGAATAACGAATTTACCAGGCTTACAGGGTGGAAACAGGAGGATGCTGAAGGAAATGATATTCTTGATAAATGTTTTCCTGCCCCCAAGGTCGGAGAATTTATCCGGGAACATTTGATAAATGGCACAATGGAATGGCGTGATTTTGAAGTAAAAACCAGGGATGGGGAAATTCTTGACACGTGCTGGTCGAATGTGAAACTCTCCGATGAAATGCAAATCGGGATAGGACTTGATATAACCGGACGTAAGAGGACCGAGAGGGAGTTGGAGAAATACAGAGAGCATCTCGAGGAGCTTGTGGAGCAAAGAACCATAGAGTTAAAGAAAATTAACAAGCATCTTCAGGATGAGATTCTCGAGAGAAAAAATGCGGAGCAAAGACAAGAATTTACCATGGACGTACTGAAGCGTCTTAATATGTCAGGTTCACAGCGGGACGTTATCGGCGATATTCTGATGCTTGTAAAGAAAATAACCGGGATAGAGGCCATAAGTATCAGGTTAAAACAGGGAGAGGACTACCCATATTATACAACCGTGGGATTTCCCCCCGAATTCATCGAAGCTGAAAATTTTCTATGTGCAAGGGACCTGGAAGGTCAGATTCTCCGGGACGATTTAGGAAATCCTATCCTGGAGTGCATGTGTGGTAATATTCTTAAAGGCAGAACCGACCCCAAACTGCCGTTCTTTACGGAAGGTGGAAGCTTCTGGTCAAGCAATACGACAAAGCTTTTAGCCTCCACAACCGAAGAAGATCGACAGGCGCGAACCAGAAACCGTTGTAATAGCGAGGGTTATGAATCCGTCGCCCTGATACCCCTTAGATCCAGGAATGAAATAATTGGATTGTTACAATTAAATGACAAACGCACGGATCAATATGAGCTTGAAATAGTCAAATTCTTCGAGGGGATCGGGGCAAGTATAGGGATAGCCCTTGACAGGATAAAATCGTTGAACGTTCTTGAGGCGTCCGAGAGAAAGTTTCGGATGCTTTTTGATAATGCTGCGGATGCAATATTTATTCATAATCTCGATGGCAAATTTATTGAGGTCAACAATGTTGCATGTGAGAGATTGGGTTATTCCAGGGAAGAGCTTCTAAAGTTGGGACCCATAGGTATTGACATGAAGGAAAACGTTCAGTTATTTAATAAGCGTGTGAAGGAAATTGAGGAGAAGAGCCATGCTCTATTTGAGATAGAGCATGTAAAAAAGGACGGTACTGTAATTCCCATTGAATTAAGCTCAAGAATTATCGAATACGAGGGAGAGTCCGCGATTCTGAGCGTTGCCAGAGATATCACGGAGCGAAAGCATATGCTCGAACAGCTTCAACAAGTGCAAAAAATGGAAGCTGTGGGACGCCTGGCGGGAGGAGTCGCTCATGATTTTAACAACCTCCTCACGGGAATCCTGGGGAGTGTTGAGCTGGCAAGGATGGAGATTCCACCCGACAGCGAAATTCTGGAATACATTGATGAGATAGATAGCACTTCAAAGAAAGCATCGGAACTTGTAAAGCAATTACTGGCGTTCAGCAGGAAACAGGTTATTACGCCAAAGGTTCTGAACTTGAACGAGACAATCAGGGATCTTGAAAAAATGTTTCGTAGGTTAATAATGGAAAATATAGAACTCAGAACCATTCTTGCCCCGGCAATTTCTAATATTAAAATTGACCCGGGTCAACTGGAGCAGGTTATTGTAAACCTTGTTGTGAATGCCGCTGATGCAATTCCTGAAGGCGGGAGGCTGATTATTAAAACCAGGATGGAATTTATGACCGGTGATCGCCTGAGGAAATACCCGTATGTAATAGAAGGAGAATATGTACTTTTAGAGATCAGCGATACAGGGACCGGGATGGATAAAAAGACCATATCGCAGATTTTTGAGCCTTTCTTTACAACAAAGGAAAAAGGTAAAGGAACGGGACTGGGACTTTCAACTGTCTATGGGATCGTAAAACAAGCCGGGGGTTATATCATAGTCTATAGCGAGCTGGGGTATGGAAGTACATTCAGGATATATTTCCCACCGTCGGTTGAAAAAATATCCGATAAAACAATAGAAAAGCTTTCTGAAAAAAACAAAGCGAGATCGGGAAAAGAGACAATTCTTCTTGTAGAGGATGAAGATTTTATCAGGAAACTCCTACGTAGAGTATTGAGAATGGCCGGATATAAAGCTCTTTATGCAATGAACGCGGAAGAAGCGGAATTGCTATGCACGGAAGATATAATAGTATTTAATCCTGATTTGCTTGTTACCGATGTGATTCTGCCTGATGTAAACGGGAAAGAATTATCAAACAGGTTGAGCAGAATAAATCCGGAGATGAAAATTCTATTTATGTCCGGGTACAGTCAGGATGTCTTTTCAGGTAATTTTGTTCTTGAAGAAGATGTCAATTTTATTGAGAAACCTTTCGGTCTGGATGATATGCTTGATAAAATCAGGGAGGTTCTTGATACAACGAAATGAAACTATTCAGATCCCTGTAATGCTTGTCATTCAATAGGGAGGAATTAAAACAAACCGCAAAGAAGCAAAGAGCACAAAGAAAAATATTGTTGAGAATCTTATAGTTTTTTAAGTTAAAGGCTTTTTACAAAATTTTGCCAATTTACGATGTCCAATTACTGACTTAACTGAAATTGTCGGGTTTTAAATTGGGATTAATTATCAATTTCAATTGCCTGAACTTGTTTCAGGGCAGGCAGCGCAGGCGCAGAGAATTCTCCGATTTATCTCTGTGTTCTCTGTAGTAAAAATTATAGGGGCTGAACAGTAACTGATTTTTTAAAATATAATGTTTATCCAACCCGAAACAGGAGTTACCGGTTTTGAGAGAGAAAATCATGTGCTTACACTTGGGTTTCATTTTTTTATTACTGGAGGATATTTATGGGAAAAGATCACTATATCATGGTTATTAATCCTGGATCTACGCATGACGTAGTCAGTCTGTTCGAGGGAGATAAAGAAGTTTTCAAATTCTCTAGTACTTATACTATTGAAGAGTTGATGCCTTTTGATAACAGAAAAATTACAGATCAGTTTGAATTCAGAAAGAATAAGATTAAAAAATCATTGGCAGAGAAGGGAATTGATTTAAATCAGATAGATGTAGTCATTGGTCGCGGCGGACTCCTTCATCCCATACCCGGTGGAGTTTTCGAGGTGAACAGTGCAATGGTTGAGGATATTCTTGAGTCCAAATATGGCGAGCATCCCTGCAGTCTCGGCGGGTTGATAGCCCGTGCCGTGGGTGACAAGTTCGATAAGCCCGCCTATATCGCCGATTCGGTGGTAGTTGACGAGATGTGGCCTCTCGCCAGGTATTCAGGGATGCCGGAAAATCCGAGAAAATCCATTTTTCATTGCCTTAACCAGAAGCGTGTCGCCAGGATGGCGGCCGACAAGCTCGGCAAAAATTATAATGAATGCAGGTTTATTATAATGCATGCCGGCGGAGGAGTCACGGTGGGCGCGCATGTCAACGGCAGAGTTGTTGATGTTAACAACGGGCTGGACGGTGACGGACCTTTCACTCCCCAGCGAAGCGGAGGTGTACCGTCGGGAAGCCTTGCAAAGATGTGCTTCTCGGGAGATTATACCCCTGACGAGATTAAGGCGAAAATCGGAAAAAGGGGAGGATTGAGAGCTTATCTGGGTACATCGGACATAAGGGTGATCAAGAAATATATCAAGGGGGAGCCTTTGCCGGAAAAACACAATCTTAATGTGGAAAAGGTTACTCCCGAGAAAGCAAAAGAAATTCTGGAGGCGATGTGTTACCAGATTGTAAAGGAGATAGGAGCACTTGTCGCCGTGCTGGAAGGTAAAGTTGATGCAATCGTGCTCACAGGTGGCGTCATGTATGACGATGAGTTCTGTGTTCCCTGGATCAGGGACAGGATAAAGTGGATCGCTCCTGTTCATATATTACCGGGAGGCGACGAAATGAGAGCACTAAGAGACGCCGCGGAAAGAGTCCTGTCCGGAGAAGAAGAGGTACAGGAATATACGAAGTGGGAGGATGAATAAAGCATCCGATCTGTAGGAGGGACGTCCCCGTCCCGATAAACGATAAACGAAAATAGATTTGCAGAGGAAAGTCCCTGAAAATAAATTCAGGGCAGGCTTCTGCGGTAAAAAAACATTTATTATAATGGAGGTTGTAAATGGAGGTTACAAAACAGATTACAAAATTGGAACAGATTGACGAAATAGCGAAGACAAAAAAAGGAAGAATTGTCGTTCCGATGGCTCACAACGAGGAGGCATTGGAGGCCGTCAAAATGGCGGTTGATGAAGGATGGATAAGCGGAGGCACCCTGATAGGCGATGTAGCCAAAATCAAGGGGATAGCTGTTGATATTCACTTGAATCTGCAGGATTTCAAGCTTATTGATGTCACCGACGCCATGTCCGCCGCCCGCGAAGCCGTCAAGATGTTGACTGATAAAAAAGTCGATTTCCTTCTCAAGGGTGTAATTGACACGAAGATTTATATGAAGGCGATTCTGGATAAAGAATTCGGACTTGTGCCCGAGGGGAACCTTTTAAGTCACGTGGCGATAATGCAAATTCCCAAATATCATAAACTCCTGGGTATTACCGATGTGGCTATTAATATTTATCCGGGACTTGAAGAAAAGAAAAAAATCATAGAGAATATCGTGAGAGTCTTTCACAAAATGGGAATTGAAAAACCCAAGGTTGCAATTGTATGTCCCATTGAGAAGGTAAACGGGAAGATTCAGAGTACTGTTGATGCCGGGAATCTGGTTGAATATTTCAAAGATCGTGATGATCTTATCGTTGAAGGTCCCTACGATTTTTATATCGCAGTATCAAAACACGCCGCCGAGGAGAAAGGGATATCCGGGGAAGTGTGTGGCGACGCCGATATACTGGTTTTCCCCGACCTGGATTCAGCAAACCCGGTTTACAAGGTAATGAACCAGCTTATTCCAGATGTAAGATCAGCGGCCATAGTGGCAGGAGCGAAGATACCCATTATACTTCCTTCACGGGCTGATTCGGCCGATACGAAAAAATCGTCCGTCGCTCTTTGCAGCTTCCTGGGGTAACTTTAAGTAATGATATTTTTCATTGTAAAGACCACAAAGGTAAAAATAATTTGGGTGCATTTACTTTTTGTCAAAGGTTCAGGCGTAGTTATTCAGTCTCCGGGGGCTTCTTGTCCTTCTGAGCGGATCAAGAAAGACTTGAGCATGTCATTCTGAGCGGATCACGAGAGAATAACTTTACTTCTATGATTTTCTCAAAGACGGGATTACCTTGATCTACGAGGATTAACACAGCGAAGAATCTCAACCCCCGTGGTATGGAGGAACAAATATTAATAAGAATGATTGTTGTGAGGAGATCCTTCGCTGATTTATGCATCGGAAGTAAGTAAAATACATTCTTACCGGGATTGATCGAATAAAGTAAGATGATCTTTTTCCGCTCAGAGCCTGTCCTTGAACCCTTCGCTCCGCTCGAGGGCAGGCTCCGTGAAGGAATGACAGCGTGGGCGACTCTCTTGCGGGAGATCCTTGGCTCCGAGCGAGGGCAAACTTCGTGAAGGAATGACATGGTGGTGGGAGCTGAATAGTAATAAATATTTTTGACAGGAAACATGTGCACCCAAAACATTTTCAGACTATGTGGGAATTGCGGGGCGAAAAATGTCGTGAAGGAAGACTGGTTCGAGTGTTCAATCTGTGATGATGAAATGCCGGTTGGGTGGAATTTTTAGAGTTAAAACACATTATTGTTCTTCTTGTGTTTGCACCAATGTTTCTTCTAATATAGAAAATATTCTTGAAAATTCTTGAAAATCATTTTTGTCCCCATTTTCACAAAGCCAATCGCAAAGATTCTTTTTTTCATCTTTATTCACTTCATATTTTTCTGGTTTAGTAATTTCTTGCCCTCTTTTTTCTTTTTTTGCTTCATAATCATAATCGATAAATGCACTATTAAAGTCTTTTGCCTTTTTAATGGTATCATCTGGAAAAAGATTTTCTATTCCAATTTCAATTAAATTTTCATCAATTCTTGGGATAACTCGGGTAAATACTTTTCCCTTTTGACCTTCATTTCTTTTAATATCACAATCATAGAGCAACAATACTTTTTGAGGCACAACTTCGGACAACTTTGTGTTGTAATTGTTCCATATTTTATCCAGTCCTCCAAAACCATTAGCATCATATATTTGTATTTGCTCCAGTAAAGCTTGCTTTTCTAATAACTTGGCAGCCTTTTCTATATACCTAACATCATAAGCTCCTTCAACAAAAAGAATCGGTTTAGTAGAATCATCTATTTGTTTTCTTACATCTTCTTCAAATTTTTCAGTACTTCTCAAGGTCTCATATGCCTTTTCGAACTCAGAAAACCTTTCTGTAGTTATAATATCTCCTTTTGGCATATTTCTTATCTCAAAACCATCCTCACCAAAAACATTCTTCATTCCAAGTAGAAAGATGGGGGAATGAGTTGTGAGAATAAACTGAACTTTTGGAAATAACTTTATAAGCTTTGGTAAAACTGAATATTGTAAATTTGTATGCAGATGGACATCAATTTCATCAATTACAACAATTCCTTTGATTTTATCAAAAGTTTTTGGTGGTTTATCTGAGTGACGAAGTATATTTACAAAAAGATTAAGCAGAATTGATTCACCCAAAGAAAGGTTATCAATACTTGGTACTAATTGTCTCATAAAGGTTCTGTCAGGTTTTTGCTCAATAATAGACACTCTATTTCCGCCTCTCGGACCAATACTAAATCTAATATCCTTTCGTTGTTTAATTTTCCTTAGGATGTCATTAATCCCATGCCATATAATTTTATCTGTATCCTTTTTATTATATAGCAAAAAATCCAAGACTAAATCAAGTAAATATGACTTAATATGCTTCATAGAAGATATTATTTCAATATTTTTTCCTAACTCTCCAGAAAATCTTGTATTATCTTGAAATCTTGAATCTTCCAAAACCGAATCATTCTTCCAAAAAGGCTCTTCATATCGATATGCCGGTTGATAAAAATACGCCCCGGATGAAAATTCATCTTTTAATTTTTTCTTTTGTAAATCAGCAATATTTGTAATTTCTTTAGTATTTTTTCCATTTGGAGGCAAAAAGTCTGGAATTAATTTTGTAAAGTCTTCTTTTTTTACTTCTCCAACCTTGTCAAAATACTCCAATTTACTATCGGTATCATCAATAAAAGTTGCAATAGCAAACCCCTTGTCTTTTCCTGCTTGTAAATTTGGATAACCAGAAATTCTATAGACCTGATGTCCATGTTTCATATCTGGTAGCACATCAGTAAATAATTTATTTCCAATTTCATACATACCATCAACAATTTGGGATTGCAAGATAGTTTTTCCAGTTCCATTTTCACCAACGAAAACGATAGGAATCGGCTCCTTATTTTTATTAAATGGGAACTTAACTTCCAATTCGTCAATTGGTCCGATATTTTTTATTGCGATATTTTTTAAATACATAATTGTTACGAAGCTCCTTTGCTTTCTTTGCTTCTTTGCGGTGATTTTTTTCTATCAAGTAAAATCCAGTATTAACTTCTTTCCAAGCGTTTCGGCGGCTCTCTCCAGAGTTTTTAATGTGGGATTTATTTTTGCCCTTTCAAGCTTTTGATAAGTTTGATATTTAACATTCATTTTCTTTGCCACATCCATCTGTGACAAGTTAAGCTCTTTCCTTCTTTTCTTCAGCATAATAGGCAAGGCAATATTATGATAAGGTTTGATATATATTATATCATCCCCACCCTGTTGAGATGGTTCGGGAATTGTCATATTGTTTTCCAATAAATATGAAAGTGCAAGTGAAAGTATATCTTCCGCATTTTCCTGAAGCTCCTCCATATTCTCACCCTGTGTCATTGCATCAGGAATATCTAAAAACTTGGCAAGGAAGAACTTGCCATCTTTTAATATTCTTGCAGGATATTTAATCATCTTTTCTTTTCACTTCCTTTTTTCTTATTATTGTACTTACGCATTCCCAGGGAAAAAAAGCGAATGAAACTGTCATCCTGAGCGGAATACGATTTTTACCTTTCCTGAATGAACCTTGGCAAGAACGGGTTTTACTTACCTCCGATGTCTTCCACAGCGAAGGATCTCTACCCACGACAAATTATCTCCTACAGGCAATTATTCAAGAGATTCTTCGCTATGTAAATCTCCGTAGATCAAGGAAATACCGTCTTTGAGAAAGTCATCGGATTAAAGCAAGCCTTTCGTGATCCGCTCAGAATGACAATTGCGTAAGTCCTGTTATTAATTAATCTTATTTTTTTCTTCAAGTCCGCTTCAATTCCGGGAGATAATTCCTTATTATGCCTTGGCACTATTGCAAAGCCCGGATACAATTCGTGGGTGAATAAGTCGTGTTTATGTCCGTGCTTAAAAAGGCTCCACCCCTGCTTTTTTAACTTTTTCATCATCTCAAATCCGCCGGTCAAATTACCTCCCTCACCTTCTATTAATATTATACAGCTTTTATTCTGCAATGTAAATCCTATTTAACAAACTAATATTTATTACCAATAAATATGAAATATGGGTGAACTCCTGTTATTAAAGAGTTCACCCATAATATTTCAAAGTTTATTCCGGTTCTTATTATTCGCCTGTGTCGAATTGTATTCCCTGTGCCAGGGGTAGTTCTTTCGACCAGTTAATTGTGCATGTCTGACGGCGCATGTATCCTTTCCAGGCATCGGATCCCGACTCTCTTCCTCCGCCGGTGTCCTTTTCGCCTCCGAACGCTCCGCCAATTTCAGCTCCTGATGTGCCGATATTTGCATTTGCAATTCCACAATCGCTTCCGACGGCGCTCAGGAATTGCTCCGCTTCGAGAAGATCAGTTGTGAATATTGCCGAGGACAGTCCCTGGGGGACGTCATTATGGATTTTTATCGCATCATCAATGTTGTCGTATTTGATGAAGTAGAGTATCGGTGCGAATGTCTCGCTCTGAACGATATCATAGTGATTCTCTACTTTTGCAATGCAGGGCGTGACGTATGTCCCAGTTGAGAATTTCTCACCTTTGAGAACCTCGCCGCCACATACAATCTCTCCGCCTTCTTTCTTGATTGCCTCGATCGCATTCATCATGTTCTCGACCGCGGCTTTATCAATGAGGGGACCCATGAGTGTATTTGGTTTCATGGGATCGCCAATGGATACGAATTTATAGCCCTTGACAAGCATATCAAGGAGCTTATCATAGACATCGCGGTGAGCTATTATTCTGCGGGTGGTTGTACATCGCTGACCGGCCGTTCCCACAGCGCCGAATAAAATGGCACGAAGAGCGAGATCAAGGTTGGCCTTGTCTGATACGACAATAGCGTTATTTCCGCCAAGCTCAAGTATCGTTCTGCCAAGACGTTTGCCCACAGCTTCTCCTATACGGCGTCCCATCCTTGTGCTTCCCGTTGCACTTATAAGGGGGATTCTTTTATCATTGATGAGTTTCTCCCCTATTTCCGATCCTTTTCCGATAATCAGCGACATTATCGCCGGAGGAAGGTTGTTCCTCTCGAAAACCTTCTGGACTATCTTTATGCAGGCTATGCCGCAAAGAGGAGCTTTGCTCGAGGGCTTCCATATCGCCGTATCGCCGCATACCGCCGCCAGCATTGCATTCCATGCCCATACTGCAACGGGGAAGTTGAAGGCTGATATTATGCCGATTACTCCCCTGGGATGCCATTGCTCATACATTCTGTGGCCGGGTCTCTCGCTGTGCATTGACAGTCCGTAAAGCTGCCTTGAGAGCCCCACTGCGAAATCGGAAATGTCAATCATTTCCTGCACCTCGCCAAGACCCTCGGGAAGAATCTTTCCCATCTCCAGGGTAACAAGCGCGCCCAGGTCATCCTTATGTTTCCTCAGCTCCTGAGCAATCTGTCGAACAATCTCCCCACGTTTTGGCGCAGGATACATCCTCCACATTTCAAAAGCTTCACGGGCTTTTTCATAGACCTTCTCATAATCTTCCTCGTCAGCCTGGATTACTTCCGCCAGGACTTCACCGTTTGTGGGTGAAACACTGACGATTTTCTTGCCGTTTCCAAACCATTCGCCATTGAAGGCTCCGTAATTTACCTTTTCGATTCCCAATCTATTAAGAATCGCTTTTACATCATATTTTGCAATAACTGCCGGCATTATAATTCCTCCTTTTAATTGATAGTATGATTTGATACCAAAAAATAAAATAATTATTCACCGCAGAGGACGCAGAGGACACAGAGTTCTAAGTGTATTTCTTAGATTTCGCATACCTGATATCTTTTAATTAAATCACTCAATTTGTCAAAAAAGCGATTGAAAATTTTCCTTA
>JAIORV010000076.1 GCA_021107945.1 Vulcanimicrobiota bacterium
GGCAAACCTGACATTGCAGCCTCTAATTTTCACTCTGACAATGTGTCCATCCTCCTGGCGCGGTGATTTCACTATTCTTTAGGATATAATGTCATTAGCCGGTAGCGGAGGTATTCAGACCTCCTTAATTCGATATTGAAGGATGGATGTAGGTTCTCGTTTTACGCTTTCTCACCTCTCGCCTCCCACCTCTACATGAAAGGAGATATAATATGAAAAAAATATCAATAATCTCAATTGCAATATTAATTGCTTTCTCTTTATTAACTATCACCGCTCTTGCATCAGATATAGTCATCAGAAAAAGCGGTTCTCTCTGGGCAAATGTGGAATCTGACGGTACAATCAGATTGAATGGAAGTATGGTCGGTAAATTTGAGTCGAATGGAACAATCCGAAAGAATGGAAGCATTATCGGAGAAGTTGAGCCAAGCGGCACTATTCGAAAAAACGGCAGTATCACAGGCAAGCTTGAATCCAATGGCACTATAAGGAAAAACGGGAGTATTATCGGTGAAATCGAATCAGGCGGCGCTATTCGCAAGAACGGCTCAATCTGGGGCTCGGCAACGAATTGCAGTGATTATAACAGCAAGAGAAAAGTAGTGGCGGTGCTTGTGTTCTTCAGTGGTGATTTTTAGAAGGAAAACATAACAATATAAAAGAACAATGCTTCATATAGGATTTTCGCATTTGCAGGATAAAATGCATGAAACTGTCATCCTGAGCGGAAAATGATCACTTTACTTTACTTGATTAACCCTGGCAGGAGAGAGCCAATCATACCTACGAAGTATTAATCAGCGAAGGATCTCTTAAAACCAATCGTCCTCTTTTATTGAGACTTACTCCTTTTACACCATTGAAGCAGAGATTCTTCGCTATGTGAATCCTCATAGATCAAGAAAATTCCGTTGTTTGAGAATGTTATCAGAGTAAAGTAGTTCTTTCCTATATTGCTCAGAATGACAAACCCAAGGCTTTCTTTAGTGATGTCATCAATAACTGGAAACAGCCGTTACAGGGGAGTGAAAAGATATGGAAAAGAAAATTCTCGATTCGGAAGAGGTAAAATCGGCTTCAGTTGAAGAGCTTTACCAGGAACTATCAACATCAGAAAAGGGACTCACTTCAGATGAGGTAAAGCAAAGACTTGAGCAATACGGATACAATGAGATAGAAGAAAAGAAAGAAAGTCTTCTTCTGAAATTCCTAAGCTATTTCTGGGGACCCATTCCCTGGATGATTGAAATTGCCGCTATCCTCTCCGCTTTCATCAAGCATTGGGAAGACTTTGGAATTATTACATTCATGCTTCTTTTGAATGCAGTCGTGGGTTTCTGGCAGGAATATAAGGCCGATAACGCCATTGAGCTTTTAAAAGAACGAATGGCGCTGAACGCCAGGGCAAACAGAGATGGAAAAAAAGTTGTGATTCCGGCACGGGAGCTTGTTCTCGGGGATATTATCAGAATAAGACTAGGGGATATAATACCCGCGGATGTAAAACTTCTGGACGGCAGTTATATCCTGGCGGATGAGGCGGCTCTTACCGGTGAGTCATTACCTGTGGAAAAATATGTAGGCGATGTGGCATTCTCGGGATCAATAGTCAAGCAGGGTGAAATGAACGCCCTTGTAACTTCCACGGGGATGCATACGTTCTTCGGAAAAACCGCAAAGCTTGTTTCCGAGACCGCTACGGAGAGCCACTTCCAGAAGTCGGTTATTAAAATCGGGAATTACCTGATAATCCTTGCCGCAATTCTTGTAACAATCATTTTCATCGTTGCCCTCTTCAGGCATGAAAGTTTCATTGAAACATTAAAGTTCGCTCTTGTCCTCACGGTTGCCGCAATACCGGCGGCGCTTCCTGCCGTTTTATCAGTTACCCTTGCAACGGGAGCAATCGCACTGGCGAAAAAAGAGGCGATTGTCAGTAAGATGGTAGCAATCGAGGAAATGGCGGGAATGGATATTCTATGCTCCGACAAGACCGGCACTATAACAAAGAACGAGCTTACAGTGGCGGAAATTGGCACCATAGAAGGTCATACAGATCATGATGTGCTTTTATATGGAGCCCTTGCATCCAGGGAGGAGAACAAGGACCCCATTGACGATGTAATTATTGAAAAGGCAAGACAGAATGAAGAGATAAAAGAAAAGCTCAAAACATATAAGAGTATTGAATACACACCGTTCGATCCAATTTCAAAGCGCACGGAAGACCTGGTTGAAGATTCCGACGGAGTGAAAATCAGGGCAAGTAAGGGCGCACCCCAGGCAATACTTGAATTATGCGATGAAGGCGAGCAGAGAAAAATCGGGAAGCAGATTATTGATTATGTGAAAAAATTTGCGATAAAAGGTCATCGCGCCCTTGGCGTAGGGGTAACGGACAAAAACGGCAAATGGCATTATATAGGCTTGATTGCCCTTTACGATCCTCCACGGGAAGATTCCGCAGAGACAATACGAATCGCCCGCACAATGGGGGTCGATGTCAAAATGATCACAGGAGACCATGTGGAAATTGCGAAGGAAATTGCCGACAGGGTGAACATCGGCAGAGACATAGTGCCCGCCGCCGAATTCAAAGACATGGATGACAGCCATGCAAGGAAGGCGGCTGAGGAAGCGGACGGATTCGCCCAGGTATTCCCCGAGCATAAATATCGAATTGTTGACCTGTTACAGCATGCCGGCCATATTGTGGGAATGACCGGCGACGGTGTGAACGACGCCCCTGCACTGAAAAAAGCCGACGCCGGAATCGCTGTAGATGGGGCGACAGACGCCGCAAAGTCAGCCGCAGATATCGTGCTGACAAAACCGGGGCTTTCCGTGATAATTGATGCCATTAAAGAAAGCCGAAAGATATTCCAGCGCATGAACAGCTATGTCATATATAGAGTTGCTGAAACCGTTCGTGTATTGTTGTTCATTGTTTTGACTATACTTGCATTCAACTTTTACCCGGTAACCGCCCTCATGATCATCTTGCTTGCCTTGTTCAACGATGCACCGATTATGGCTATCGCATACGACAATGTGAAGTATTCCGACAAGCCTGAGCAATGGAATATGAGATCTGTCATAGGTATGGCGACGTTGTTGGGTATTGTGGGTGTGGTTGCTTCATTTCTGATATTCTACATCGGCAAGGAAATTCTTCATCTTGACACTGGCGTCCTACAGACTTTTATCTTCCTGAAACTTGCAATTGCGGGACACCTGACAATTTTCGTAACAAGAACGAGGGGTCATTTCTGGTCAATCGCCCCCGCTCCAAGCTTGTTGTGGTCGGCCATAGCGACCAAGGTTCTGGCTACACTGGTTGCGGTTTATGGATTATTTGTTGTACCCATCGGCTGGACACTTGCCCTATGGATCTGGGTATATGCGTTGGTCTGGTTCGTGGCAACTGATTTCCTGAAAGTATATTTCTATGACCTTTTTGATCACAATGGATTGAAATTTTTCAAGGGAATGAAGTAGGTTTTAGTGATGTGTTAACCAGGGAGGACAGGCGTTTTTCATCGCAGAGATCGCAGAGGATAACCGGAGAAAAAATGGGTTTTTCTATGTCCTCACCTCAGTTCTCCGTGTTCTTCGTGCCTTCGTGGTAAAATTGAATTTGGACTCCATTTATCGGGACGGGGACGTCCCTCCTACAGATCTGGCCTGCGCTATGCGGTCTGTGTTCTCTTTGTTTCTTTTTCTTTTTCTTTCACCGCCGGCAAAAGAAATATGAATTTCGCTCCTTTTCCAATATGACTCTCCACCCATATCTTGCCGTGTTGTGCCTTTATTATCTCCTGGCATACCGCAAGTCCCAGCCCTGCGCCCCCCCTGTGCCGGTCGTCCCTGACCTGGTAAAATTTCTGGAAGATTTTCTCCAGTGCATCCGCCGGGATACCCTGCCCTTCATCCTCAACGGAGAACCTTACATAATCCTCACCCTCGTTACAGGCGGAGAGGATTATTCTTCCTCCTTGCGGACTATATCTCATGGCGTTTCCAATCAGGTTATTCAGCACCTGGACAATGCGGTTGTAATCCGCATACACATTATTGACTCCTTTTTTAACATTCACCATAATCTTCAGAGTCTGGCTCTCGGACTGGAGACTGAAAGACGCCGCCACGCCACTTAAAAGCACTTCCGGATCTACTTCCGTAAAGTCCATCTCTATTCTGCCGGTTTCGATACGGGAAATATCCAGGAGGTTTGTCATCAACTCTTTCATCCTTATCGCTTCCTCATTGGCGGCTTCCATTAATTCCTTCTGTTCCTCGTTAAGATTTCCCGCTGAGCCGTCTAATATCAAGCCCAGACTCATGACGATGGATTGAAGAGGAGTTCTTAATTCATGACTGGCAATCGATATGAAATCGCTTTTCATCTGGTCAAGCTCCTTGAGTTTTGTCACATCCTCAAGCAATATTACAAAGCCAAAATGTGTTCCCTCTTCTTTACTGACAGGAAAGACTTTCACCTGGAAGTATTTTTTCTGCCTGTTATATTCCCATTTAAAAGTAGGCAATTTATGAGATTCCACAGGGTCTTTTTCATTATCAATGCTGTTCTTTATAATCTCAAATAATTTTTCGCTCTTGATCATATCCCTGAAATCCCTGCCGTAGCTTATTCCCGGAAGGAGATAAAAAATTCTCTCTGCTGTGGGATTTGCCATTATTATACGGTAATTGGTATCGATTACAATCATGCAGTCACCCACGGATCGAATAATTGCCTCGGTCCTTTTTTTCTCCTCAAGAAGCTTTTCAAGGTTTATTTGTTTGTATTCCCTCATTTTTATGAGCATCTTGTTGAATTCATCGGCAAGTAAGCCTATTTCATCATATACTCTTACCTTTACCTCGACATCCATATTCCCCTTTTGAACCTCGCTTGCCGCTTTCGTAAGCTCCTCCACAGGCCCGATTATAATGTGTGTCAGCCATAAACTCAGGATTATTCCTATTACAAAAGCAAGTATGGAAAAAATAATCATCGAGATTATATATCTGTCGGACAGTTCCTTTGCTTTTCTGTTCAACTCAAACATTGCATTCCTGTTCATGTCAAGAAGCTGGAGACTTTTTTTGCTCAGGGTGTCAAGCTGAAGCCGGGCGATTGTCCAGTAGAAAGAGTACCTCTCGCTTCCCCTACCCCTGTCAAGGTTTTTCTTTACATTGGGATATTGTTCGAGAAAGTTCCGGTAATTGCTTTCGATATCTCCGATAAGTTTTTCTTCACCTTCAATTTTGGCATTTCTCCTGGCCTCGTTAATGCGAGCCATAAATTCCTTGCGACTGTTCAGAAATATCTTCTCCGCCTCTTTTTGATCCCGTTTTCCCGATGACAGCATCCATAAACCGCGACGGTGACTTTCAAGAATCTTGAGCATATTCTGGGCGGAGGAGATGGACTGAAAATAACCCTCTATTACCTGATCGGTGATCTGGTTGAGTCTCAGCAAATGCTTGACCGCAAGAATAGAGATAAAAACCAGGATAACAATAAGAACCATATATGATAAAAATATCTTTTTTCTGAGGCTTAGTTTGAGCATAATGATTAAGCTGATTTCGTTCCTGTTTCAAATATTCCTTTGAATACAGGCTATTTCCAGTTATTGATGACTTTTTTTGTCGATATATGGAGGATGGTTTTAACCACGAAGACACGAAGAACACGGAGGAGAGCGGAGAACATAGGCCTGTAAGAGGGGTTTCCTAACCCCGATAAACGGATAACGGGAAGTGGGATGACCGAAAGTATTCAACCCACGAGAAGAACTTCCGGTTCAACCCATGAGAAGAACTTCCGTTTTAACCCATGAGATTAACCCCCGGTTTTAACCGGGGAAAAGAAAGGAATCCCACCCCTTTTACTTGTTCAGCCACTTCAGTGGCTTCCCGATGGGGAAATAAGGATGCCGGAGAATAGAGGGCTGAGAAAAGAGGACGGTATTTTATGTTCAGAGAAGAATAAATCCCGGGATCGAGATTCTGATTCGGGAAGGTAATTTTACAAAAAAAAAGAAATCTCAGATCGTAACTATTCAATCCGCTCGTTTTCAGGTTCCTGAGACGATACATTTTTAGGCGGAGTTAATAAAATTATAATACATACTTTCATATACTTTTATTTAACACCTATAAGTCTATTTCGCTTAAATCTCTGCGTACTCTGCGAACTTTGCGGTGAATAGTAATTTCCAATCATCAATGTAAACGGAGGCTTCGCATAAATTGGAAAAAGTATTGATTTATTTAGTAATTACACTTGCAGGAGTTGTGGCGTTATTTTTTATAGCCTGGCTCATTTACACCCTTGTAAAAAAGAGGGTGGGAGATTGTGAGATCAAATGGACAGATGGCTATTTGAAAATTGAAGAACCACAATATAGTAATGACCGGGAAGCTTCGATTGAATTCGCCCTGCCGTTGAAGAACGTGGGGAAGCAGCAATGCATTATTGTTGATATGATCGGGCGGATTCACCCTGAGGGAGATAAGTATAATTTCATGAAAAACAGGGTTCATGTATATAGGAGCGATAACCACAGAGGTGATCAATACTGGGAAGCTACACTTGTAAAGCCCGGTGATACGGCGATTATAAAGGGTGAGATATGGATAGAATCACCTGATAAACCTATCAGGGAGCTGATGAAAGAGCTTCGCCAGGTAGAGGTGGATTTATATTACAAGTATTATTGCCGCTCACCGATTACATATGAAAGGAAAGTTCTGAAGATTGATTTCAAGGATTTCTTTGACCCGGAAGAGTTGAGCGGGGAGGACGATTATGTCACATTGGACAAGGGAGAGCAGGTTCTTCCCATACGCACTCCTCTCCTTGTGCCAGGTAACGATATATATACGATCTTCGAAAAATATGTAAAACAGCATTATAAGAACGGGGACATTTTTGCAATATGCGAGTCCGCCCTTGCGATAATGGAGGGTAGGGTATATTATTGTGAGGACATAAATCCCGGGTTCATAGCAACCCACCTGAATAAGTTCTTCAAGATGGATTCTTCCCTCTCATCCCCCTATAGTCTTGAGATGGGATTAAGAGAAGTAGGCGTCCCACGGATGCTTTTTTCTATGTTGATGGGTGTCCTGGGGAAAATAATCGGGAAAGACGGGATGTTTTACTATTTTGCCGGGAGGGCGGTAGCTACAATTGATGATTGCACCGGAACGCTTCCGCCTTTTGATAAGTATGTTGTCATGGGTCCCGGTAACCCAAAGGGACTTGTTAAGGAATTCCGCGAAAAAACAGGGGTCAAACTTGCGGTTGTGGATGTGAATGACCTGGGTCGAGTGGATGTTCTGGCGCTTTCAGAACCGGAAGACCGCCAACTTGTTATGAAATCCCTCAAGACAAACCCACAGGGCAATGCCAACGAGCAGACACCTATAGCCCTGATAAGAAAAAATTAAGAATCCATGATGGGCAAAATATCGATCACCTCATAGTGAGCTTTTCCCAGTGGTGTTTCAATCTCAGCCACCTGTCCTCTTTCTATACCTATAAGTGCGGCGCCGACAGGTGATTCGTCGGAAATTCTGGGTGGATCATGCATCGGATCTGATTCCGATGTGCCTACTATCTCAAATTTTACGAGCTTGTCTTCTTCCTGATACTTGGTCTGAACTGCGACCCCGACTTCCACCTCTTTGGATGCGCTTCCCTTCCTCTCTATAATCTGGGCATTGCGTAGGATCATATCGAGTTTCATTATTTCCTGTTCAACACGGGCTTGCTCGGACTTCGCATTGTCGTATTCGATGTTTTCACCCAATTCGCCAAATTCCTTGGCCTGGCGAATTCTCTCGGCGATTTCCTGCCTGACTTTCCCTTTTAAATATTTTAGTTTCTTCTCCAGGTTTTTATAACCCTCACGGGTCAATTTTTGAACTTTTTCCGCCATATATATTCAACTCCTTCGGTTGCAAGAAATATTATTGCTTACTATGTATTAGCTGGGACTGGCTTAATATCTTCAAATGTATAAGGACTCCTGTATGTGATTTCAGGATTTAACTCTCTGATCCCGGGTTTTAATTCAAGTCTTTCTATCAAGTCGAGATAATCCTCCCCGGTAATATCTTCCCATTTTTTTCCGATAATTGATATGAAGGCCGCTTCAAGGACATTGGTCCCGAAAGAGCGTCCTTCAATTTCCGGAGTGGTCGTTATAAGATATCGAACGCCTTTCTTCTTTAATGTCTCAACATCCGTTTGTGTTACGGTATTTGTCACTATTATCCTTCCCTCAAGCTTCTCAGGGAGGTACCTGCGTATGTAGTGAAAATCTCCCGTTATTACCTCGGCCCATCGATAGTATTTCAGGTGTTTCTCTTGGATATCAGCATATGTATCCTGTTTTTCGCCTACCGGATAGATAAGACCTATGGGGAGCTTACTTATCTCGGGGAGTAGTTTGTCCGCCTTTTCTTCCAGTTCGTCAATTGTCCGGATCGGGATATCTTTATCAAG
Organism: Vulcanimicrobiota bacterium; assembly: GCA_021107945.1. GTDB lineage: Bacteria > Vulcanimicrobiota > JAJTBE01 > JAJTBE01 > JAJTBE01 > JAIORV01. The sequence continues at coordinate 8,528 of JAIORV010000076.1, forward strand.
CGCAAATATCATATCGCCAAAAATAATATCCGCCCCCGCTTCAACCAGCGCAGAAGCCATACCGAAGCGATCCATGGCACATACCATCAATGTTTTTTTATCCCTGAAGCTAAAACGGGGATCTTTATCAAGTTGCTTTATAACCAATCTCTCAAGTGTATTTTTTAAGCCGCTTCCATCGACAACAGGGGTTTTTTTTAACACTTCTTTTAGCTTCATTCCGTATTTTAATGTGTATCTTTTCTTCCTGGAAAACAAATAAACATCTATGCCCCCGAGACCTATCGCATCCACATTTCCGTCCAATTCCCGCAGAAGTTTTTGTGCCTTGCGGAAATCACCGTCAACACCTTTGCGGGCAATTAGAAAATCCTCACCGAGAAAATTCACGGTAGCTTCATGATCTCGTTTTGAAGACCCAAGGCTAATGCTAATTATTTTTTTCAACTTTTCTGAAACCCCTTATTGCTTTATCATATAGTCTGGGAAGAGGCCTTTTTCTCACTCGCCGCTTTCTTTATCGCATCGAATTTATCGTCTATTATGAATTGATCGAAACTTCTGAATCCGGCCAGTTTGAATCCATGTTTTTTACCAAGTTTGGCAATCTCTTCCACTTTTTCCAGTTTGATTCCTCTTCCAAGACTGAAATTCTCAAAACGCCCCTCCAGCGCCAGTATCATGGTCTCCGCCATGCAGGCAAGAGAAACATTTGATGGATACCCAAAATCGTAATTAAAATTAACATCGCCGGGGACTTCAACAACGCCACCCTCGATAACAAGTACATCAGGTCTGAGTTTCTGTACTTCCCTGGAAACATCATGAGGAAGCGACACATCGCAAACAACCGATCCGGGTTTCAGATCCTCTGCCATGACAATATTCCCGGTACTGGACGTAGCAGTAATAACAATGTCCGCGTCTTTTATTCCTGTGGAAATATTCGTGGATATTCCGACTTCCCGACCACGATTTTCTTTAATAATCTCCGCCAGCTTTTCCAGTCGAATCTCGGAGCGGGCGATGAGTGTCATTCTATCACATTTTGTCACGAGAAATTGTGCGCAGGCTTTTCCAATCGATCCCGATGCGCCTATAACGGCAATATGAGCTTTATCAATGTCGATCCCGATCTTTTTTGCCGCTATAAGCGATCCTTCAAGAGCTGTTGCAATTGTATAGGAATTACCACTTGTTACGGCGATATTTGCAGATTTGGATACTGTAATTCCGGCGGCTCCCACGATAGATGTGAAACCACCGAGCCCCACTATTGATGCTCCGAGGTCCTCAGCGATTTTTATTCCCTCGATAATTCTGCCTATAACAATATTTCTGTCTATTTTATAAAAATGCTTGGGTAAATACGGCACTGCAATAAACCAGCCTTGAACCCTTTTTCCGGTAATGGATTGAATACCGGTAATCTCGGATTTCTTATGAACCGGCATCCATCCAAGTATTTTTTCCACCAATTGAGGTCTTTTATTTGCAGCTTTGGGTTCCACCCTTGAAACGTCTTTCATGTCAAGAGGGTGGATTAAAAAGGCAAATTTGTTGACTTCATTATCATTACTCATTATCTTAGCCTTCTATTTTCTTTTTCATTCCCTGGAGCATCATCTCGGAATTTTCCCTGACCTTGGTTTCGAGAGTAGGTCCGATCAACTCCGTCAGGGAGGGCATTCCAAAATCATAATCGACACTCAGAACAACAAGGCACCCGGTGTCTTTTTTCAGGAAATTCCATTCGCCTTCAAACTTCTCCAAATCGCCTTCAATCAGCTTGTATTGGATTTTCAGATTTTCATCATCAAACTTATCTTCTTCCGTCCAAATAATAGGAGTGCCTTCAATATTGGTAACCCACTCTGTCATGGTGCTGCTTCCATTTTTCTCCAGGACATTTACCTCTTCGACATCTCTCATATATTCAGGAAATTTCTCCATGTCTCGGGCAATTTTATAAACTTCTTCAGGATTACCTTTAACTAAAATCTGCGATTCCACATAAGGCATCGGGATTCCTCCAGTATTAATTTTATGAAAATCTCTTCCTGGTCTCTGCTACTGACTCAAGAAAAGCTTTTATACAGATGTTAACTTCTTCTCTTCCAATGATAAGGGGGGGTTCAAAGCGAATTACCCTTGGTTTATTCAGCGTATAAACACCGATAACCTTCCGTTTCGCCATTTCCATTATGACCGAGCCGCCAAATTTCTCTTTTGTTAATTCAGCACCAATCATCAGTCCCTTTCCCCTGACTTCAGCCACTATGTCGGGGAAATCTCTCCTTATCTCTTCCAATCCTGACATGAGATAATCACCCATCCGGACGGCATTTGCTATGAGATCCTCATCTTCAATCACTGCAATTGTCTCAAGAGCGGCCCTGCAGGCAAGCTCGTTTCCTCCGAAAGTGGATGTATGGATCAGGGGATTCTCACGGAATGCGTCCCAGACTTCAGGCGTTCCCATAAATGCCCCGATTGGCATTACGCCCCCGCCCAGAGCTTTGGCCAGGCACATTATATCAGGCTCAACATTCCAGTGGTCCACTGCAAACATCTTCCCGGTTCTGCCCATTCCCGATTGAATCTCATCGGCAATAAGAAGAGCGCCGTTTTTTGTGCACAGTTCCCTTGCAGCTTTGAGGTATCCGTCGGGAGGAATAACTATTCCGCCCTCGCCCTGTATCGGCTCGATGATTACGGCGGCGGTTTTCTGATCTATCGCCGTTTTGAGGGCATCCGTGTCTCCAAAAGGCACATGTACGACTTCAGGTATTAAAGGAGCGAAAGGTTTCCTGAAAATCTCCCTTCCAGTTGCCGACAATGCACCAAGGGACTTTCCATGGAATGCGTTGTGCGCGGCAATTATCCCAGTTCTGCCCGTCTTCAGCCTGGCAAGCTTCAAGGCTCCCTCTACAGCTTCCGTTCCGCTGTTGCAGAAAAACGAGTATTTAAGATTTCCGGGTGAAATTCCCGCAAGTCTTTCTGCAAGATCCGCCATCGGCCGATTAAAGAAAACCTTTGCCGACATGGGCATTATATCAAGTTGATTCTTTACTGCAGAAATGACGCGGGGGTGTCTGTGACCCAGGCTAAACATACCGTATCCGCCGGCGCAATCCAGGTACTTCTCGCCTGCGGGGTTTTCAACATACGCGCCCTGCGCCTGCCACTCAGTGGTTCCATAACCGCTGAATTTCAAGAGTCTGACCAGCGACGGACTTATATATTCACGGTATTTCTTCTCGGTTTCTCTCTGAAAATTCCTTAGATCAATTGGCGATGTAATCAGTTTAACTTACTCCAAACCCTGATATAATAAAAAAACATCAGTCAGGTAATATTTAACAAAAAAACTATCTCTGAAAGAGGTCAATTTTTTCGACGGATATCCGGATTTTCCTCTATATATAATGCCCATGATTATCATTGTGGTAATTGTGCATACAGATTAATTCATGTGAAGATCAATTTTTACTGGTAAAAAGGGTCCACGGATTGCTTACCAAGTTTTTTAAATATGGTTTCTGCCAGGCGAATTTGGAATTTTCTTCCAAAAATTCATCCCAAGTAAATTCCGAACCGTCAGGATGTCCCATTCTTGCCCGAAAACTCATATTCTTTGCAAGAGTTGCATCGATAGCTTTCGCTTCGTTCGCTCCGAAGGGTCTTGGTGCATCTGCTCCGGGAATTTCAGGTATATCGGTAATTTCCATTCTCGCCATTAATACGAAGCCCCCTGGATTTATCATACCCAGAGCCTGTTCATACTGGTCCGCCTCGAATTGTTCGGAAAGCTCAGCGTCAATTTTTCCCTTATATTGGGCCATGAGGGCATTCCATCGAAGCCTTCTTGCGGTAACGCAGTTTGTATTTGCAAGATTATCAGGCCAGGAACCTTCTGTGTCCCAGAATGAGGGGCCGCACTCCTCCCTGATCATCTTGGAATTATCCACATAATTTTCGCCGTCGTAATATCCCTCTTTGGAGCGTGAAAAAGCGATGTTTATCAGTCCAAGTTCCAGTCTTCCTATCTCACCGGTATTGATATCGCCCATCAGCCAGGTGTTTGCATATCCTCCGTTATTGCCCTCCGACATTATTTTTACGAAATCGTCAATTGTGTTTGAATACTGGGCGGCTTTCCGCGATCTTACAAACTCCGGAATACCGTTCACATCAAATCCCTTGAAATTTCCTATAGTTGTTTCCGTATAAACTATCCCGGCGGAATTGACACCAAAATCAGTGCCGCTGTGAATGAAACCGGGAGCGGACTGTATCATTAATCTGTTTCCGCTTGTTGGCTTTATGTCAAGTATAAGGTTGAATCTCTGACCAATAATGTAGTCATCCCACGAATTGTGTCCCACAACCACATTGCCGTCTTTCGTCCACGAACCCGTGGCGATGAATGCAGAGCAGCGAAGCCTGGGTCTTTTCCTGCCTGTTGTATTTTTTTGTGATTTACCGGGAAGAGTGGGAAGATAATAATCGGAAACTTCGAAGAAACTGTTTGATGCTATTATGTCAATAACATCATAATCGAATCCCTGTGCCTGGAGTCCCGCTGCTATTCCCTCCATTTCATCGAGGTATTCTTTCTCGATTTTAGGAAGAAAAATATTTTCCGATGTCTCCCTGTAGAAAGACCAGTCTTCTTTTGTTGTTTGCTTGAGGTAAACTTTTAAAACACTAATAAAATCGTCAATCTCCGATGAAAGTAAATATCCATGCTGGAATCCCCGGGTTCGAGGTTCTCCTTCAATATGCAGGAATACCCAGCCGTTTAGGTCCTCGCGGGATGCGCCTTCCAGCATCTCTGTGGTCAGATCGGTGCATCGCGCTTCATTAGTGGCGCACCCGGTCAGTTGTACCGCCAGACATATAATAACAGCGACGGATATTAGTAAGCAAAAAAGTTGGATCTTGTATTTTTTCATGTTGCTCATCCCTTTCCTTTGAATATGTTTTCAATATTATTAATTATTTAAAAGGAAATTCCTTGAAAATTTTTAACTTATAACCCGGTATTATTAGCAACCTGCAGGAGGCGATATTTATGAATGCTCTGAAAAATTGTGTTCCTTGTATCCTCATGATTGTTTTATTTAATTTGATTATTATATCCGGTTCATATGGGGAGGATCTCTCATCCCTCGATTATTCCGTTGTAAAAGTAAGGGGAAACCTTGAGAAAGTCGGGGAAGTATGGACAATTGGAAAGAAGTTGAGGGTTGAGTCCGATGTGATAAAGCTTCATCCCGGTAATTTCGAGATCAAGGGACTGTTTTATCCCGCATCCCGCGGCAAGAAGCCTCTTTTAATAGCCCTCGAGATGGAAAACTTCCACAAGAAGGATTTCGAATTAAAAAAATACAAGGGAAATCTGAAGCTTGAAGGTAAGAAATCCAAAATAATACAGCAACATCCTATATCGGGACAAAATCCTTTTTTTGACTATTTTGACGCTTTCGAATCTTCTCTGGGGCAGATGGTTGTCTATTTCAAGGGCATGAAAGAAAGAGAAAAATACTCCTCCATTCCGCCCCTGAAACCGATAAGACTTACCGGGAAAATATCTCCTGTCTTTACATATCCGAAGAGGCCTTCAAAAGAGAAAAAGGAAAAGTATTTCTTCGGATTTCAGATGGAAGTGTCTGATTTTGAAATTATTAATAAGAATTAATGCTTGCTTCTTAGATTTCGCACACCTGATATCTTTTAATTAAATCACTCAATTTATCAAAAATGCGATTGAGAAATATTCTTTAATAGCCTTGTAGTCATATTTTATGATATTAATAAACTTATCGAGTTTTTAAGACAGCGCCCGATTTCAATCGGGTGGTTGGAAGCCTATAAAATCTACCTCCCACCTCAATTTAACCGTTTCAACGGTTTGTTGATGATATAAACCACTGAAGTGGAGAGAACACAGAGATGTCACCATTTTTCTTTACTTATCCTCTGTAAACTCTGTGGTCTCTGTGGTGAAAAAACACCGCCAATTACTTCTCATACCTCCCCCCCAGGTGCTTTGCCAGGAATTTCTCCATTACCGAGAAGAACTTTAGGCGGTTCACAGGTTTGGCCAGGCCATGCCCCTCATCGGGGAAGAGCATATATTCATACTGGATTCCCTTCTTCTTCATCGCCTCCACAATCTGTTCCGATTCCGCCTGTTTGACGCGGGGATCATTCGCCCCCTGGGCTATCAGCATCGGGATCTTTATCTGATCCACTTTGAACAAGGGAGAACGGGATTTCAGGAATTCCTCATCGGTGTCCGGGTTGCCAACTCTCTTGTGAAGTATCTTGAGGAAGGCTGACCAGTAGGGTGGGACTGTCTTTATGAATGTGATGAGATTGCTCGGTCCGACCAGGTCAACTGCACAGCAGAACAGGTCCGGCGTGAAAGTGGCTCCCACGAGGGCGGAGTAGCCTCCGTAAGATCCGCCAAATATGGCAACCTTTTTCGGATCGGCATATCCCTTTTTAACAGCCCACTTCACGGCATCCACCAGGTCATTATGCATCTTGCCTCCCCATTCCCTGTCGCCAGCGTTCAGGAAAGCTTTGCCATAACCCGTTGACCCGCGGAAGTTGACCTGCAGGCATATATACCCGCGGTTTGCAAGCCACTGGGCAACCGGGTCAAGGCACCAGTAATCACGGCCCCAGGGACCGCCATGAACATAAAGCACCATTGGCAGGTTCTTTTTCTCCTTCTCCGGAGGAAAAGTGATGTATCCATGAATTGTCAATCCATCGCGGGATTTGAATGAGATAGGCTCCATCGGCGCCAGCGTATATTTCTTCAACTCGGGCTGTGTAACAAAAAGGAACCTGCCTTTCTTCTTTTTACGATCAAAAGCATAATATGAAGTCGGACCAGTATCCTTCCTGAAGCCTATCAACCATGTGTTATCGGCGTTATCACGGTTATAGATAGTAAAATCACCGTGATCCAGTTTCCTTATAGCTTCAAAATCGGGCTTCAATGAATCATCCAGAACAACCCATTCTCCCCTTGCCCTGAGGAATAAAACCGCCTCAACCTTGCGGGTGTCCGGGTTAATCATTACACTATTCACATCATAAACTGGATCCTCCGCAAGAACCTTGACAATCTTGCCGGTAGATATATCCATCTTGACCAGTCTGGCGGTGTTTCGATTCCTGGAATCCTTCAGGTAGAAATATTTCCCATCCCCCGTAAATGCAATGGGGCCGCTGGTCAGGGAGTCATCGGCGTCCCATTCTACCAGTGTTTTCCATTTTGAATGTTCGTCTTTTCTCACAAGCAGATTAAATCCGCCCTCTTTTGTTGATGCAAGCGCGCCCAGTATCTTAAAATTGGCATCTCTCATCCAGCCAATAATATTACCGGGGTTTTTGGCGACAAGAGTAAATTTCCCCGTCTTCAGGTTGAGAAGATAAACATCAAAGACCTTGGGATTTTCCTTATTCATTGTGACGAGTAATTCCTCGGGGAAATCCTTGTCACGGCCAACGACATTTACTACCACATTCTTATAAGGCGTATAATCCCTGGCCTTCCCGGTCAGGAGATCCACCCCATAAAGGCTCCAATTCTCATTCCCTCCGACATCCTGAAGATATAATATATGCCGCTTGTCAAAACCCCAGAAATATCTGCGGATTCCCCTGTCCTTATCACCGGTGACAACCCTGTCGTCTTCCTTCCCCACAGTTTTCACCCAGACATTCAAGACGCCCTTGTATGGGGCGATATAGGCCAACATCTTTCCATCAGGAGAGATTCTTGGAGATGCCTTTTCCGGGTTGCCAAACAGCACCTTTCGCGGGATTAGTTTGGGAGGTGTATCGGCGTGTGCTTTAATTTTTTCGGGGGCACAAACCATCACCACGCCAAGAAGTAGAAATAGAGCGATAAAATAGAAAAATTCTCTCTTCATGATTTTCTCCTTTATGTAGCTATAATATTTCCATAGACTTATCCAGCTTTTCTATATCTTTCACAGGTTCAATCAAATTACCTTCTTGTCTATATCATTGGGTTAATCCTCTCCGAGAGGCAAAAAACGATGACGGGCATTCAAGACAGATAAAGAATAGGCTTTACATTTGCCTGTGAAAGGAAAAATTATGTCTTTATAGTAATATTTCATTATAAAAAAATTTTTCATAATGAAATAAATATGGAGATGATTCAAATTGAAGCTTGTTTTATTGCGTCATGGCGAAAGTGTATGGAATAAGGAGAACCTTTTTACGGGATGGACCGATGTTGATTTGAGTGAAAAAGGTGTCAGGGAAGCTCATCAAGCGGCGGAAACATTAAAAAAAGAGGGTTACACTTTCGATATTACATATACATCGTTTTTAAAAAGGGCAATAAGAACTCACTGGATAGTTCTCGACGACATGGATCTAATGTGGCTTCCAGTGATTAGAACATGGAGACTTAACGAGAGGCACTACGGCGCGCTCCAGGGACTCAACAAGTCCGAGACCGCCAGGATTCACGGCCGGGAGCAGGTTATGCTGTGGAGAAGAAGCTATGATGTAAGACCGCCGGCGTTGACAAAAGATGATCCCCGCTACCCCGGGCATGAGCTGAAATATCGAAGCCTCAGCGAAAGTGAGATCCCCAGAACAGAATGTTTAAAAGATACATATGAGAGAATTATCCCTTTCTGGCATGATATAATTATGCCGGAGTTGAAACAGGGAAAGAAAATCCTCATATCGGCGCACGGAAACAGCTTGAGGTCAATTGTGAAAAACCTTGATAATATGTCCGATGAAGCGGTAACAAAATTGAACATACCCACGGGCATCCCCCTTGTATATGAATTTGACGAAGATTTCAATGTGTTGACCCACTATTATTTAGGCGATCAGGAAGAAGTTAAAAAAGCTGCACAAACCGTGGCGAACCAAGCTAATGTCGGTTAGGTTCCATGTGAGGTTATCGAAAAATCCCATAAATTCAGTTGTCTGAAGTCTTTTATTAACCACTGAGGATACAGAGGACATAGAGATGTCACCATTTTTCTTTGCTTATCCTCTGCGAACTCTGTGCCCTCTGTGGTGAAAAAACACCTTTTTCGACGGTTTCATTGGTGAATCCGGGGTGATTCAAATGGAGTTTACTTTTTTAATTGAAGGAGATGGTTAAAAAAATGAATCGTCACAGAGTGATATTTGGTGATTCCACCGGAATGCCGGAGTTGGAAGAAGAATCGGTACATTTGATGGTAACTTCACCTCCATATTGGTGTATTAAAGATTATTCCCATGACAGCCAGACCGGATTTAACCAGAACTATAAAGAGTATATGGAAGACATTTCAAAAGTATTGAGAGAGACTTTTAGAGTTCTTAAACCCGGTTGCCGGGCGGTGGTTAACATCGGAGACCAATATCTGAGAGCGAAAGACTTCGGAAGATATAGAGTTCAGCCTATCCCGGCGGATATTATCGTAAAAGCCCGGGAGATAGGCTTCGATTTTATGGGGAATATTATCTGGAAAAAAATCTCAACCACAAAAACCAGCGGCGGCGGTGCCTGGATGGGTTCAATATATCATCCAAAAGACGGACACATCACATACGAACACGAGTATATTATTATCCTCAAAAAACCGGGCGATTGGCCGAGACCGACAAAAAAGCAAAAAGAGTTAAGCAAACTCACAAAAGAAGAAAGAAGCTCCTGGTTCAGGGGAATATGGGAAATTCATCCGGAGCGGCAAAACGAGCATATCGCTATGTTTCCAATAGAAATACCATTGAGAATAATTAAAATGTATTCATTCCATGGCGAAACAGTCCTTGATCCGTTTCTGGGAAGTGGAACCACATTGAAAGCTGCTAGAATGTTAGGTCGAATCGGAACAGGCTATGAAATAAATCGAACTTACAGAGAAATAATCGAGAAAAAGCTTGAAACCGAGGATTTGGATTTGGTTGAGAACGGCGATATATCATTTGAGTATAGAAAATAGAATATCTATTGATTTCACAATGTTTAAGCTGGTCAGGAGAGCAGCATCTACCCAAATATCATGAAATTAATAATTGTCAAAAGTATCAACTTCATTTAAAGCTCTGCGCCCTCTGCGAACTCTGCGGTGAATAATTACCATTTATCCGATGAAAGGAAAAAGCATGTACTTATAGTAATATTATAGTACAAAAATATTTCACAGGGAGGTAGTATGAAAAAACATAGCTTTATCTCCATAACTCTACTTTTAATCTGTCTGGTCACATTTATGACAACCATGACAACAACTGTGAATGCCGATCTTATCGGAAAAGATGGCAAATTAATTGCCAAAACCACTGTTAAGCCCAAAATAACCCTTGAGGAATTCAAGGTGTTATGGGAAAAAGAGGGTAAGACCCCGCAAGGGGCAGTGAAATGTCTTCTTATTGCCGCGCTCGAAACCGTTAAAGAGGGAAACAAAGACGGCAAGAAGATGTGGGCAATGGTTATACCCAAGAGTCAAGTAAAACAAAACGGCGAGCCGGAGAATTCGCACAGCTTTGCAATGGGGCAGTTCGCAAGAGTAATAAAAGGCACAAAATTCAGAGGGGCGATTGCGGCATCATACTTGGGAGGTACTCCTGAAAACGGCTACAAATATTCGTATGATAATAATGTTGTAATTGACAGGAGCAATATAAAAGGAAACGATGCAAAAATTTTTTTCAAGAGCGGCGGGAAGGGTTTCGCATCACCCGTAAGACTCAGGAGAAACAAGCATGGATACTGGAAAATATTTGAATACTCATCGCTTTATACAGGAGTAAAACCAATAAAAGATGGCGATTTTTAAACGAAAGAGGAAATTAATATGAAGAGATTATTTGTTCTGGCACTTCTGGTGTCGTTATTGTTCTGCATAGTTGTCTCCGCAACATACGCGGCAACTCCCGATGTGAGACCCTTTAAGGTCATTATTGGAGTTGGAAAGAATGACAACTATGCCACTTTCGACGGGCTAAAAGTGCGCGTCAACTCGAAAAAAGATGAATTTTTCTCACACAACTGTTTTATCACACACGATGATCTCAAGAAGCTTGCTCAAAAACGTAAGGTTGTATTTAAAATTGACAAAAAAGCCAATAAAATGATGCTGGGAAAAAGGAAACTTGAGCTTGTCAAGGTTAATCCAAAAGCAAAGAAAAGTCACTCGTATAATTCAGTCCGGTATATAACTTACAAGGGAAAAACATATTATGGCATCTGGGGGATTTATCCCGGACTGGGTTTTGTCTCCGTGAGCAAGACCTCAAAGGGCGTAGTCTATGGACTCCCCAGCAAGAAGTAATTAGTTTTATATTATATCGCTGATTCGTAAACTTTCAGCGTTTCCAGGGCGCATCTTTCCCAGGAAAATTTTGATGCTTGCTCTAATGCACGTTTGCCGTATTCTCGTCGTATGTTCTCGTTATCCAGAAATTTTATGACGGAATCGGCAAATTTTTCTTTTTCATCAGGATCAACCTGCATACCTCCATCCCCCACAATCTCCGACAGCGAAGTCCGGGGAGACGAAACAACCGCGGCGCCTCTCATCATGGCCTCAAGGGGGGGTAACCCGAACCCCTCGAAATATGATGTATATACGAAAACATCGGTGTTTGCATACAGGGCGTCAAGCTCCAACTCGTCGATATAATCGATTCTGATTATGTCATTATTATATGAAGAGTTATTGATTTTCTCATTCAACTCATCCGAGGACTTGCTTCCTATAACTAATAAAACTTTCCCCTGCCTCTTCTCCCTTATTAGATCATAAATATCTATGAGCCCTTTCAGATTCTTATGGGGCTTTGGGTTCGCAAGACAGAAAAGAAAAGGTTTTTCAATTCCGAATTTCTCCTTTATCTCATCCCACGATTTCTTTTTGTCTGGACCCGCGGCGGCGGCAAGGTAAGTTACAACAATTTTTTCAGGATCGCATCCCAGGTTCTCCACGATGTCGCGCTTTGTAAACTGCGATATAGCAATTATTTTCCTGGAATAACGGGCGGCATTCCTTAAAACAGTCTTGCAATAAATTTTGTGAAAAATTTTCCCCGAATGAAGAGGGATAAGATCAAGTATTGTTACCACAGTGGGCATGACTTCCTGCAGGGGTACGGATATTGAGGCGGCGTGATATAAGTCGGCTTTAGTTTTCCTGAGGACAGACGGTATCTCCAGGAATTCCCCCGGCGAAAACGGAGTTGATTTAACGGTTATTGCATTGAAGTAAGGGATAAGATCCAGGTCCTTCAGGTATTTCTTGTTATTTGTAAGCAGGGATATCTCGTGGGGTATTTCCTTTTCTCTGAAAACTTTCAGTGTTTCAAGAAGAACGCGAGCGATTCCGTGCAACCTGTCTATTATCATTCTGGCATCGATTATTATTTTCATGATAGCTGAATTTCCTTAATATTTATATCGGGACCTGTGCATTTTTATTCCAAGGGGAATTTTCTTGAAAGAAAGCTAACTATACTTACCCCTGAGAAGACGCCAACCTTTAAGCCGCTGAAGCGGCTTGGTGAAATGCGCTCTCCAAACAAGCCGCTTCAGCGGCTTAACAATACTGAAAAAGTCATCCTGAACTCGTTTCAGGATCTTTTCAGGATCAATTGAAAAAAACTTATGCTGAATTCTTTTCAACGCGTCGTCATTATTAGATTCCGAAGCAGTCCCCGGAATGACATTTGCATAAGTCCTGTGAGTTAAAAAAATGCGTTGCATTACCATGTATTATGTAAAAAAATCAACTTGATTTTGACCTCTACAGCAATTCTCTCAATTCGTTCCTAACCCTTCCTTAATAACCCGGAAACCAAAAACCCCAACACTGCCCGCACCAGCCCCGGTAACTCTGTAGGAGCATACTATAATAAGGTAAGGGAAAAAGGAGGAAAAAAATAGACATGGTCGCACTCCAGAAAGTGAACAAAAATCTAAAAAGAAATGGAGTGTTAA
>JAIORV010000167.1 GCA_021107945.1 Vulcanimicrobiota bacterium
CAAGTCCTATTCCAGCGAAACGCTTCGACACAACTAAGGTATTCCCGGAGCGCCCACATCCTCCCTGCAGTTCCGGTCGTTACACTCGCTCCACTGCAGGGAGGATTGCTTTTCCGTTACAAGAACTCTTTTCTTGGGAATTATATCCACTTGCAACCATATTATCATATAAGGACTTACGCATTTTGTCATTGCGAGGAGCACAGCGACGAAGCAATCTCACTCATGGGAAGTGGGAGGCGGGAGATGGGAAATGGGACAGTCAATTTTCGACCGTAATTTTCCGGAAAACCAGACACTTTTCAGCAGGAATTTACACAAATTACATATATTTTAATATTATGTATCATTGGCAAATATTAGGTTTCATTTTTTTCTTCATTTACAGTCTGTTCTGGTTTGTAAATCTTCACAATCCAGTACCGCTTTATCTTCTTTCCGGGTTATATACCGCCGGCGTATTCGGCTTTATTCTTCCTATGGTTTATATTGGTAAGATACTGGAGGACATTTACCGGAGAATCCTTGTGATCGTTGCGATGCTTTATTACATTTTTGGTTGCGCCATAGTAATCAAATGTGTACCGATTCTTATGTACCCCAAACACTTGGACGAAGCGGTTAAGATGTTGATGTTAATATTATTTTCATATGTTGTCTTGTTGTTGACCTCAATTATATTGGCTTTATTGTTCCCTGAAATGGTAGTTTCCAAGAGAAATAAGGGATATGTAATGAAAAGGCCTTTCTTGCTTGCCTTGAAATTGATTCTTGCAGTACTTATACTGTTTTCAATAATAATTCTCATTTTTCAGTGGAAAGAAAAAGGTCAGGTGGCAGTTTCTTCAATGTCTTTGCTTATGCTATTATCAAGTTATTTTCTTTACATACTGTTGATCAACAGGCATATGGAGTTGGTCAGTGGCAAATATTCAGATCCCGTACCAATAGATCGGAAAAAGGAAATTGAAGGGCCATGTATATATACAATACTTTCTGTTAAACAGGGGGAGAAAAAATATTATTATATTTATGTCGGGGCATCAAAGGCTTCGTGCATTAAACTATTAGAGCATAAAAAATGGCCTTGTTGGGAAAAATACTCCACCGGGAGCTTGTTGGTGTCATCGCTACCTTTGACTTCAAAATTTTTCTATCCTCTTGAGAGCATATCAATCAAGAGACATTTAATAAAGAAATACAAACCACCTTGCAACATGAAGTAATAGAGCATGTTAAGCTTTGCTTGTGACGAACTTGGGCGGAAGATTTCCGATGCCACCGATGGGCAGAAATACAGCGATGCTCTTTGTGAAGGCTCGACGGGTTATGGGGCGGAAGGCTATGGCGGGTTCAAGCATGACAATGAGGGGACATATTACTGTTACAACATCCTGCATACCAGGAATATGCAGGATAACTTTTTATATCACAGAAATTTCCATCCATGCTGAGGGCAATAAGGAAAATTATAAAGAGAATCATGCTGTCGCCGGGTGCATCCAGAATCCTTGTTTTTCTCGCCATAATGGGACCCGGGCTTATTACGGCAAACGTTGACAACGACGCAAACGGTATTGCGACTTATTCCGTCGCGGGTGCGCAGTTCGGATATGCGATAATCTGGGTTTTGTTTGTTGTCACTTTTTTCCAGGCTCTTGTGCAGGAAATGTGCGCCAGACTTGGATGTGTGACGGGAAAAGGTCTCTCGGATCTCATTCGTGAAAATTTCGGCGTGAAACCAACAATGTATCTCATGCTGGTTCTTCTTGCGGCGAATTTTGCCAATGTTATAGGTAATTTTGCCGGTATTGCCGCCGCATCGGAGCTTTTTAACATACCGCGGGCTATTTCAGTACCCATCGCGGCGTTTTTTGTATGGCTCCTTGTCCTGAAAGGCTCATACGAGAAAGTGGAAAAAATATTTCTCTGGGCATGCCTGATTTACCTGACATACATTATTTCAGGCATAATGGCGAGACCGGACTGGGGAGAAGTGGCGGTTCAAACATTCAGCCCCTCGATAAGAACAGATTTTCCTTATATATATATGATCATTGCTATTGTTGGAAGCACAATTGCTCCCTGGATGCAATTTTATCAGCAATCTGCCGTACGGGACAAGCGGGTTGACCCCAAAAACTACAGCTATGTAAAGTGGGATACATACATAGGAACGATATTAATGGCGATTGTAAGTTTCTTTATAATTGTCGCTTGCGCCGCCACATTGCATAAGCAGGGAATACGGATTGAAACAGCAAAGGATGCAGCCCTTGCCCTGAAGCCACTGGCCGGGAAATACTGCTTTATGTTATTCGGCGTGGGTTTGTTGAACGCCGCTATATTTTCAACGGCGATTATTCCTCTTTCCACATCCTATGCAATATGCGAGTCCTTTGGCTGGGAATCGGGCGTGGGTAAATCATTCAAAGAAGCGCCCGTTTTTATGGGAATATATACGGGACTGATTGTCCTGGGCGCGCTCATTATAGCAATACCCGGTGTGCCCCTCATACCCATAATGATTCTCTCACAAGCGCTGAACGGTATCTTATTGCCGGTTATTCTTATAATGCTTCTCCAGCTTATAAATAATAAAGATATTATGGGTAAATGGGTGAATTCGAAATTGTTCAATTTCCTTGCCTGGGTTACCGTTGTTGTGGTGATAATATTGTCGATTGTTCTAATTGTTATGACTCTGTTTCCATCATTGAGAACTTTGTAAAATAAGAAATCTCCCGTCTTCGGCAACATGAAAACGGGAGATTTGAAATTTCTACAGTCGTCCCACGGTAATCCCCGGTTTCCAGGATACACCTCTGCGATTTATTCACAATTACTCTATATGTTTTCATCGTGAACACAAAATATCCTGATCCCGGTAGTCCCTTTCGGTCGGTATCAAACGGGGTACGCTACGCATATATTAAACTTGTATCGGATCAAAATCTTTCCTGGATACCTTCCGGCGGGAAAGACTCCACTGTGGGATTAAAGCAATAATAATTACTATTATAGTCAAAGTTCAATCCATGAATTGATCCGGTCGAATTTCATGTCCAGCTCGTTGTTCAGGTCGCGATCGTAGTCAGCATGCAATTCAATCTATGGGCACACAGCCCGAGGAAAAAATAATCAAAAGCAGAAAAACTGCTATTAACCATCGATAATTCAACAGGACCTCCAGGTAAAATCTAAGATAAGCAATATTTCGATAAGTTAAGATAATTATCCTTCCCAATGCATGTTTGTATAAATTCAGATTCTAATTAACAGCTATCCTGTTCTTGCCGGAATAAAGCGGTTAATAAATGACTAGTTGTTGTGTTATCCTGAGCGGAAAACTATTGCTTCCGTTGTCATCCTGAGCGGAATATGATCATTTTACTTTACTCGATTAACCCCGGCAGGAATGGATTTTGCTTACCTCCGATGTATTAATCAGCGAAGGATCTCGTCCCCGGGGTCACAACTAAGGATCACCTTCAAACCAATCCTCCTTCATATTGAGACTTGCTCCTTTAAACAATTGGGTTGAGATTCTTCACTGTGTGATTCCACGAACATCAAGTAAGCCCCGCCTTGAGGAAGTTATTGGAATAAAGCAAGTCTCTCTTGATCCGCTCAGAATGACAATTTGCAAGATTTATACTTTCCCGGAATAATCCGATGACAAAATTGTAATAAACTAAAGAACAAAAAAGAGAGGGGTAATTGGCACATGAAAAGATCATATAAAATAATAACTCTTGTTATCATTATCGGATTAATTTTTACTCTTGCATCGTTCTCGGAGTCACCCTGCAAAAATACATCAGCCAAAAAGAAGGTCTCCACGGCTCGGATGAAGGGATATGTAAATTATAAAGATGTTGTTCAAAAAACCGTGAGGATGGTTTCTAATCAAAATGCACGGAAATTTGCGTCCAAATATGGATTGAATATACTGAATGTAACATGGGAAGACACCGGCAGGTTCAAGGGATCCTCCGTGGGTCCCAACATCAGCGATATGACAATTCAGGTTCAAATGATGGATCCGCAGACTGAGAAATATAGTTTGTATTGTATGCCGGTGATTCGTTTCCCCAATTTCTCCGACAAAACATGCGATGTTCCTATAGACAGGTTTTACCTGCTGGTGGGGAATGAGGATGGGAAGTCTCTTTCAAGGATCACCCTCAAAAAATACCTCCGACATCTTCGATGGTACCTGACAAAACCCAAATCCTGGAAAGGCAATATGGAATCACTTCTTGCAAAGCGCGACAAGCATGTTCTTGTGAGCGCGCAGGCATGCTTCCTTCCCATTCCCAAAAAAGGAAAAGCATTGTTTAACCCCGTTCTTTTCAATTATCAGTCATACTCCAAAAACCCGGCGGTTCTGACAATCCTTGCAACAAGAGAGGGCACAAGCGCTACCATAATAGACAACAAGAGGGATGCGTTCCATGCCGGCAGAACCTGGGGACAGCGGCTTTTCTTTAATCTGAACGGCGACAGAACAAGCCTGACCGGAGAGAGGCTTAGCGACTTTATCGCCAAAAAGAATGGGACACAGAAAAAAGGCGATGAACAATCGGTAAGCGCAGGCGAGGAGGAAGGACTCAATATGGTTCTCCTTATACAGGTCCCGCTGAAACACAAGCCCATAAGAAGAAAAAGCAGTAATGCCACCGGGAGCGCGCTCCCAAGTGCGCCAATGTCCTCAATGAAAGAGGAGAAAAGCGATGTTGAGAATGCCGTAATAGGACATGGTAAGGTTGAAGGGCCTTTCACCGAGATCGATAACCTCAAGATAGAAAGGGACGAGAGATTCCCGGTTCGCGTAACCGTTCAGTTTTACAAAGCCACAAGCAATGGGGTTGTGTCGAAAAAGGATATGTCCGAAATTGCGAAACAGATAAAGAGGGTCTATGACGATGCGGATTATGTGGGAAGCCTGGTTGTCGATGGCGACACACAGAGACCCACGGAGCACAGCGGACCCAAGTATGAGCCTCCCGATTGGTGGGATAATTTCTGGAATCAATATGAAAAAGAACTTGGAATGTCCCGTGAAGATGCGATAAAAATGCTCAAGAAAATATATGGACCCAACTGGAAGCCCCGGAGTAAGGCGGATCTGAAGAATAAACTCAGAAAAATAAAGAAGTAAGAAAGTAGGGAAGTAGGGAAGTAGGGAAGTAAGGATAAAAAAACAGACAGAAGTATGTCTGTAAGCCGGGTTCTGTCGAGGATGATCATTTATCTGGGATATGTGTCTCCACATACCTCGTCGGAATTTGAGATGGATTGACGGAAAACATTCAGGCCTAAGCCGGAATGAGTTCCGTTTTTTCCTTTCAGTTGTTGCTGAATTCAAATTCTCATTGGCGACACACCCGGGAGTCTGCGGCGGACAACCGTATTACTCCCCTATTTGGTCTTGCTCCGGGAGGGGTTTACCTTGACGCTTTGAGTTACCTCATCGCCGGTGGTCTCTTACTCCACCGTTGCACCCTTACCTCTTTCGAGGCGGTATAGTTTCTGTGGCACTTTCCCTGGGGTTTCCCCCGCCGGGCGTTACCCGGCTCCCTGCCCTGCGGAGCCCGGACTTTCCTCAGGAGAGAAGCATCTCTCCCGCGATCACCCAACATACTCCTGTCGCTGATATTATAGCATGGAATTTGTTATTTGGAAATAAGGAATAAGATCTCTAAGGAAATGATGAAATGATGAGAACGGAGAACACCATCACGTAGCGCGGGTTTTTAAACCCGCTATCTAAATGTAACACTCAACACCGACAGGGCTGCGATGACCCACATTACAGGATCAACTTCTCTGAATTTTCCGGTACAGATTTTGATTAGCGCGTAACTTATGAACCCGAATGCAAGTCCATGGCTTATACTGTATGTCAGGGGCATTATGATAATTGCAATAAACGACGGAAAAGCGACGTCGATATTCTTGAAATCGATCTTTGTAATCTGGCGCATCATGAACATTCCCACGATAATTAACGCGGGTGCGGTGGCATAACCGGGAACTCTTGTAAAAATCGGAAGAAATAGAATCGCCAGTAGGAACAACAATCCGTTAACAATGCTTGTAAGTCCCGTCCTTCCACCTGCCTCGATACCTGTTGCGGATTCAACATATGAAGTTGTGGTTGATGTTCCCAGCAATGCTCCTGTCATTGTCGCCGCCGCGTCCAAACCTAACAGGAGACCGAGCTTTTTCACGGAACCGTCTTTCTTTACAAGCCCCGCTTCGTATGAGCAGGCGACAATCGTCCCCACACTGTCGAACATATCTGTAAACATGAGCGCGAATATCGCTCCCACAAAGCTCCATCTGAAAGCTCCCAGGATATCAAGTTTCAGAAATGTCGGTGCAATGCTGTATGTTGCTGTTGTGGGTGGATCAAGCTGTCCGAATATTGCCCCCAGAATCGTGCTGAATATTATTCCAATCAGGATACTGCCCTTCACCTTGAATTTCTCCAAAACAACAATCAGCAACAGACCTCCAAGTCCAATCAGCAATTTGGGATCATTTAGCGATCCGAGGGACACCAAGGTTGCCTTATCAGCGACAACTACTCCAAGGTTTTTCAGACCGATAAATGCGATGAAAAGACCTATTCCCACAGAAATGGAGCGCATTATGGATATGGGGATTGCTTTTACAACTCTTTCACGAATTCCTACCAGTGTGAGAATTAGAAATATCAGTCCCGACAGGAAAACGATTCCCAGGGCGGTTTCCCAGGATATTTTTCTCCCCAGGACGAGGGTGTATGCAAAGAAAGCGTTCAACCCCATTCCTGGCGCCATTGCTATGGGGACTTTTGCAATAAGCCCCACTGCAATTGTTGCAGCCGCCGTGATAAGGCATGTAACAATTATAAGGGAGCTTTTATCCATTCCCGCATTCGCAAGGATATTGGCATTCACAACGATTATGTATGCCATTGTGAGAAATGTTGTTATGCCGGCAATCACCTCGACTTTAACAGAGGAGTTGCTTTCAGTGATTCCGAAAAACCGGTCAAGAGCTTTCATCTTATATCTCCCATCTTTTATCAATACTTCTTTAAAATTCGGGATTTATCCTTCATTCTCCCGGTATTTCAAGTCTCCTTCAGAATCACATTTTGAATCTTAGCAAGGGATATTTATTGTAATGTAAAAAAAGTATAGTGGAATTAGATCATGTTTTTAGTTGTTAAGCAGCTGAAGCGGCTAATAGTGAAACTATCTCTCCTTGAGCCGCTTCAGCGGCTTAACAAGACTATCCTGGTAGCCCGGTTACGGTCTTTTAGCTGTATTCATAAATATTTGGGCGGCGGGACGCCACCCCCACCATAATAACAATGTTGGTAGCTGCGGCGTCTCGCCGCAGATTAAAAATGGATTATAAAAAAGCGAAACGGAATGAATATGAAAGAAAACTTATCGGAAAACAATAAAAACAGGCACTCGTTTATCGGAATCGATATCGGCGGTACATTTACGGACGCCGTTATTTTTACCGACGGGGAATTGAAGGTGATGAAAACTTCCACTCGCCCTCATAACCCGGCATCAGGTGTCCTGGAGCTTGTGCGGATGCTGGAAACAGAAAGTTTCATTCTCACCCATGGCTCCACTCTTGCCACAAACGCCGTGCTTGAGCGAAAGGGAGAGCGAACCGCCTTCCTGACAACCGCCGGATTCAAAGATATGCTCTCGATTGGAAGGCAGGACAGAAAAGAGCTTTACAACCTGGATCAGGAAATTCCACAGCCTCTCATTCCGCGTGATCTTTGTTATGGGATAAACGAGAGGATTGATCATGTGGGGGACATTCTCACTCCCATAAACACGGGGCAGGTGAGGGAGATTCTTGTTGATCTCATGGAGAAAAAAGTGCGATCCCTCTCTGTTTGCCTTCTTTTTTCATATATCAATCCTGACCACGAGAGGGACATAAAGGTGGTATCCGAGGGATTGCCCCTGTTTGTATCGCTTTCTTCCGACGTCCTTCCCCAGTACAGGGAATTTGAGCGCGCCTCAACGACAACGCTGAACGCATATGTCTCTCCCATATTGAACAGGTATATAACGTCCCTTGGGTCTCAATTGCGGGAAATGGGATGCGTCGGATTCAAGATAATGGAGTCAAACGGTGGGATACTTCCTGCGGAGTCAGCTTCATCCCTGGGTGTCCGGACTATCCTGTCGGGTCCGGCCGGAGGTGTCGCCGGAGCTTTCAGGGTTGCAGAGAACGCAGGGTATTCAAATATCATAACCCTTGATATGGGAGGCACTTCAACCGATGTTTCACTTTGTGAGGGCGAGATTGGCGAGACTTATGAGGGTGACATAGACGGATTCCCCATTGCCCTGCCGATGGTTGACATTGTTACAATCGGCGCAGGAGGAGGCTCAATTGCCAGAGTTGATCCCGGCGGAATCCTCAAGGTGGGTCCTGAGTCGGCGGGAGCGGATCCCGGTCCGGCGGCGTATGGAAAGGGAGATTTGCCGACCGTAACTGACGCCCATCTTGTTCTTGGAACCATCTCTCCGTGTGATTTCCTCGGCGGAGGCTTCCATGTTGAAAGGGACAGAGCAGTTGAAGCTGTCTCAAAAATAGCAGAAAAACTTGATATTACAACCCGGCAATCTGCTGTGGGGATAGTGAGGATAGCTATATCCCACATGGAGCGTGCGCTGCGTGTCGTTTCGCTTGAAAGAGGAAGGGACCCGGCGTTGTTCACTCTTGTTCCATTCGGAGGCGCGGGTCCTCTTCATGCACCATTTATGGCGGAGGAGTTGGGAATTAAAAGGATTCTTATTCCCAGGTATCCCGGGGTTCTTTCCGCTATGGGGATGCTTATGTGTGATTTTGTGATGGATTTTTCGAAATCGGTTCTTCAGCCCGCGGACAGGATAAACGATGTGAAATACAGAGAAATCACGGAAGAATTGTACGAGAGAGCGAAGGATTACCTGAACACCGGGAATTTCAACAGGGTGATATTCGAGCATGACTATGACATGAGATACGGGGGACAATCTTTCGAGATACCGATTCCGGGAGTCTCAATCGAATGCCCGATGGAATTCAAAGAGTTCTCACTTCCCGATCTTCCGGCGTTTAATTCCGGCGACATAGTGGAGAAATTTCACAAACAACACAAACGGCGATATGGATTTCAACGGGAAGAGGAGCCTGTTGAAATTGTGAACTTCAGGATAAAAATGACCGGAATAATCGATAAGCCCGCATTAAAGGAAAAGCCTCTATGTGATGAGTCCCCCGACGAAGCTTTTGTCGAAGAAAGGGAGATAACAACGCTTGACGGGGAGAAGATTATAGTCCCCACATATTCAAGGGATAAGCTCAAACCGGGGAATAAGATCAAATCCCCGGCGATAGTGGTTCAATACGATACAACAATCCTAATCCCCAAACCCTGGAACGGGAGAGTGGATGGGTTTGAGAATATTATATTGGAATAGGTGAATATTCAACGCAGAGTTCGCAGAGGACGCAGAGGTTTAAACAGGTCAATTAATATTATTTAACGATGCGTGCAAACTGTCATTCTGAGCGATAAAAGAGAGATTAACTTTATTCCGATGACTTTCTCAAATACGGGATTATCTTGATCTACAAAGGTTCACATAGCGAAGAATCTCAACCACAATTATTTAAAGGGAGTAAGTCTCAATTAGAAGGAGAAAACCGGGTAGGAGATCCTTCGCTGATTAATTCATCAGAGGTATGTAAATTCCGTTCTTGTCAGGATTTATTCAGTAAAGGAAAAGATCGTATTCCGCTCAGGATGACAGGTCGGTGGCGTTGGTTTATAAGAGATTCTCCGTGTTCTCCGTGTCTTCGTGGTAAAAAAAAACAAAATACAGGAGCTATCATGTCCATAGCAATTAATCTCGAGATATTCAAAAATGTACTCATCGGTATAGCGGAAGAGATGGGGGCTAACTTGCAGAGATCCGCTTATTCGCCCAATATCAAGGAAAGGCGGGATTTCTCTTGCGCTCTTTTCGACCGTGAGGGCCGGCTTGCGGCTCAGGCGGCGCATATTCCTGTTCACCTCGGCTCAATGCCTCTTTTGATAAGGGAAATTATCGACAGTTATGATATTTCACCGGGAGATATGATTATAGCGAACGATCCGTTCTCCGGCGGGACGCATCTTCCCGATATAACTCTTGTGGAGCCTATATATGACAGGAAGCGACTCTGGGGGTTCGCCGCGTCCCGGGCTCATCACAGCGATGTCGGCGGAATGAGCGCGGGGTCGATGCCTGATAGCCGAGAGATATTTCAGGAGGGCATAATTATTCCGCCAATGTTTCTGAAAAAGAAATTCAGGTTAAACCGGGAGTTAATGGCGTTAATCACCCTCAACACAAGAACCCCCCGGGAGAGGATGGGCGACCTGTATGCGCAGATTGCATCTCTTGACACTGCAAAGAATCGTGTGCGTCACCTGGTCAGGAAATATGGGTTCGAGGAAAGCCTGGATATGGTGGGCAAGCTGATAAATTACTCCGAGAAGCTTACCAGGATTGAGATTCAGAAGCTTGCTGACGGTAATTATCATGAATCCGATGTTATGGAAGATGATCACACGGGCGATCTTGTTGCAATAAGGGCGATGATAATTATTAACGGGGATGAGATACTTGTTGATTTTGCGGGAACCTCGTCGCAAAGAAGGGTGAGTTTCAACGCTCCCCTGCCTGTAACTATGGCGGCGGTCTATTATTCGTTTCGTTGTCTGTTGGGCGATCATATTCCTCCGAACGAGGGTTGTTTCCGTCCCATTCAGGTGAGGGCTCCGGAGGGCTGCCTTGTAAACGCTATGAAGCCCTGTGCCGTGTCGGCGGGAAATGTAGAGACGTCCCAGCGCATTGTTGATATAATATTCAAAGCCCTTGCGCCCGTTCTCCCCGACAGAATCCCCGCCGCTTCGTGCGGATCCATGAATAACGTGGCAATAGGCGGCGGCAATTTTGCATATTACGAAACAATAGCCGGCGGAATGGGTGCAAGACCGGGGAAAGACGGCATATCCGCAGTTCATACGCATATGACAAACACCAGGAACACACCAGTTGAAGCGATTGAGGTTAATTATCCGTTCATAATATCCAGGTATGAGATAAGGGAAGGTTCCGGTGGAGACGGTGATTTCAGAGGCGGCGACGGAATAATCCGGGAATATCTCTTCAGGTCTCCTGCCGAGGTTTCGATAATAAGCGAGAGAAGGAAAGTACCTCCATACGGTCTGTCGGGCGGAAAACCTGGTAGGGTGGGGGAGAACTATCATTTCAACTCCCGTGAAGGTAAGGAGAAAAAGCTTCCTGGAAAGATTACGCTTGAAGTGGGAACCGGAGACAGGATAAGAGTTGAGACTCCCGGGGGCGGTGGATACGGAGGGTCTGAAGAGGAATCGAAAAAGAAGAAAACGGGTGACCGGGGTTTTATGAATTTGCTTGGCGATGCTATTAGTATATTGAAAAGGGATTAACGCTCCTCTCAATATCTTCTGCAACTTCTTTGATTCTTATTGTTCTGATGCTGTCAGGAGTCAGGATATCTATTCTTCTACCAAACAAATTTTCAATGTAGGAAGATAGCTCCATAAATGCATCAAAAAGCCCTCTGAAATCTTTGCCAAACAATGACAAGTCGAATTCTACAACCAGATCAATATCACTGTCCTTTTTTTGATCTCCACGAATATAAGAACCAAAAAGCCCTATTCTTTTCACGCCGTACTGTTTAATAATTTCCTTATTCTCTCTAAGCTTTTCGATTATCTCTTCTTTTGTGAGGATTATATCTTTCATACTTTAACACTCCACTATTTTCATCAAGGAGAGAATATTATTATACCATATCCGGAGCCTTTATTATATCTTCATCTTTCTTCATCTGACTCTTCCATTTTTCATATCTTTCATAAGATTCAGGAAAAATAAGCCCACTGTTACTCTCGTCTTTAATCTTTACTTCCACTTTCAGTTGTTTGCCTATTAAAACTTTTCCTTTAACTTCAATTTCGATTTCCCGGCTGTTTAAAAAATATATTTGCTCCCTGGGAAGCTTGACCAGGACAATCCTATCTCCCACTAGTTCTCCCTTTACAGTTGCACTATCTTTTAATGAAGTTAATCTGAACTCGATTATGTTATTTTCTTTTTTTGGATTTTCTTTTTTAATTTTCTTAAGAATCTCTTCAACTTCTTTAAGAATATGACCTTCAGGTTTCCACGAGGTAAACTGTGTGAATTTTTTTGATTCTTTAAAGCTTTGAATCCCTGCCACAACCTGCCATATTCCTGCAACCAACCAGATACCCACTCCAAAATCTCCAAAGGCTATTTCTAATGCAGCTAATACTATATTCCACAATCCCACCATTATTAAGGCGACTCCATCAAGAATTAAAGATGTCGGGTTGGGATCGATAATCGCCCATATACCACATGTAAATAAAAATAAACCAATAGATATTAAAATAAGATTGAATATGTTAAAAAAGTGTATTCCCATTCCCACGGCGATTATGCCAAAGAGAATACTGCCTATGGCTCCACCTTTAATCTTGTTCTTATAAAACCGATAATCTGCAGTCTTCTGCATTTCTTCCATGTTTGCAATAAATTCCATAATCTAATCCTCGATTTTACACTTTCTTAGCCTGGTCGGGAGACCGGCTTCTACCCTGAATATTGCCTTGATTTCTTTGAATTCAGAAAGATTCCTTTCCCGGTCGATAGTCTTCACCAGAAGATAGATGCACACGTAAAAAGACCCGGATAAATCCGGGTCTGTGTTTTTTTGGTAGCGGGGACAGGATTTGAACCTGCGGCCTCCGGGTTATGAGCCCGACGAGCTACCAGCTGCTCCACCCCGCGGTTTTTACTTCGGATTTTATTATATACTTTTAAATAAATTTGTCAAGTGTTTTAATAAAAATTATTGTAATCATTTATCATAAAGCTCATAAAATTAAACAATTCTCTTGATGGGGGATGACTATAGTCATTCTCAAAATAAATGCCCGTTTCCCCCCATACCTAATCTTTGCTCCCGTTCTAACCTCCCTGATAAACTATATAAAGCGTTCAATGCAAGTATCGCAAATCAGCCAGTCATCAAAATCGGTCTCAATACGTTTCCAGATAATTTCCTGGGCATCTTCAGGGGGAATTTTCCTGGCTTCAAGTTTGCCTATCTCAGTTTCCATATACTTTTCATTGTTGATAACATCTCTGGGTTTGAATAAATAGCCCTGCATCCGGGGAATTTCAACCCTGCAAAGATGACAAAAACGTGAATTTTCCTTTATTCCCTGAACATTAAGAGCCTTCCACCAGTTAGTTGCTCTGGTGTGGGCTACATCCATAAATTTTTTTCTTTTATTACTAAATAATCCAAACATAATTACCCCTCAAAAAAAATCTTCAACAAGTAAAAATATTTTCCTTTAAATTACTTTTACATTCTACTCAGAGTGTCTATTCCAAGCAACGACAGACTTCTCTTTATTACATCCGCATATGCTCTTATAAGGGCAAGCCTGCTCATCATCAGCTTTTTACCTGGAGCTTTGAGAACGGGAATTTTACCGTAAAAAACTGAGAATGCACGGGCAATTTCAAGGAGATACTGGGCGATAATATGGGGAGCAAAATTATTCCCCGCCTCTTTAATTGTCTCCGGGAACCTTGATAGCTTTCTAATAAGATCAAATTCTTCATTCTCTTTGAGCAGTTCGGGATATATTTCTATCTCGACATCAGCTTTTCGTAGAATCGATTGTACCCTGGCATAGCTATACTGGAGATATGGCGCTGTGTCCCCCTCGAATGAAAGCATATTATCCCAATCAAAAACAACATTCTTTACTCTGTTCTGGGCAAGATCGTTAAATTTGATAGCGCCGACACTGACTACGCGGGCAATTTCTATTTTTTCTTCTTCAGGAAGATCAGGTCTTTTTTCTTTAAGTATTTCCAGCGCTTTTTGAAATCCCTCTGCCATAACACGATCAAAGAAAACAACCCGTCCCTTTCTCGCAGACATTTTCCCCTCTTTCAGGGATACCAGCCCAAAGTCAACATGAGCACAACGGGTCTTGAATCCGAGCATCTCCATTACCTTGAAACACTGGTTGAAATGCAGTTTCTGTTCGCTTCCCACCACATAAATAATAAGGTCGGGTTGAAAACGTCTTATACGATATATGATTGTCGCCAATTCCCTTGTCGCATAAAGTGTAGCGCCGTCTTTTTTTTGTATTAGAGCGGGAGTGGATATTCCCTCTTTATCAAGAGGCACAACCAGGGAACCATCTTCCTCTCGTGTTGCGATACCTGATTCTTCCAGTAAATCAATCACTTCATCCGTTTTATCGCTGTAAAAAGATTCCCCAAAATTGTAATCGAATTTTACATCAAGTCTGTCATATATTTTATTGAACTCCCGCATGCTTAAATCCACAAACCAACTCCATATTCGGGTCATTTCCGGATCTTTGTCTTCCAGCAATTTAAATCTTTTTCTCGCCTCGGTAAGCATGGGGTTTTCACTCTCACCATCATCGGAGCCTTTACCTTCCATCTCGTTGTGAAACCTTACATATAACTTGAGAAGCTCGTTTATGGGATCTTTGCCGATCTTCTCATTATCACCCCAGACCTCATATGCATACAGTAACTTCCCGAACTGCGTCCCCCAGTCGCCAAGATGGTTATCGTTAATGACATTCCAGCCCAGCGCCTTATAAATCCGGCTTATGGAATCGCCGATTGTAGTGGAGCGAACATTTCCCACCGAGAACGGCTTCGCAACATTTGGCGAGGAGAGGTCAATAACGACCGTTTTTCCCTTGCCTTCCATGGAGTTTCCGTAATCGTCACCATATTTTTCAAAATCCATGAATATTTCCCGGTTAAATCTCTCCCTGTTCAGGAAGATGTTCAGAAAGCCTTTTACCTCTTTAAGGTGATCGATATAGCCGTCTTTTTCAATGGGGATAGTGTCGGCAAGCTCTTTTGCAATAATCATTGGCGATTTTCTGAGAATCTTTGCCAGGGGAAAACATGGGAAGCTCAAATGTCCCTCGATGTTGGGCGGCGGAATTCTGAGTTCTATATCGAAATTTTCTCCAAGAACTTTTCTTGCTTTTTCAATTGTAAAATCTTTTCCAAGACCTGTTATTATTTTGTCCCTTATATTTTGTTTTGCCCTTTCTATGGCGTAGTTTTCAACCGGTTGAATCGTGGATTGGGAATTTGTATTTTTTTCCATATATTTTTACCTCAAATCATGAATGTTTATTCACCACGAAGACACGAAGAACACGGAGTCTTTAAAATGATTTTCTTCGTGAACTCCGTGGCTCCGTGGTGAAAAACCTCAGTCCTTCGATTAGAACTTTATCTTCTGATATGTACATCCTTTTAACCTGAGATTCAGGTCTCTTTCGTGCATTCCTCCTCCAAGGCAATAATCCCATTGATCACAATCAATACACTGTCCCGTATGCAGCCTGTTCTTATCCCTGAATACCTTGAAGCGTGTTTCCCATATATGTCGGGGATCCTCCGTGAGAAGGTCTCCCTGTATATTCAACTCCGGTGGCACCGAGAGGCAGCCGCCGAATTTGCCGTCATATGTTACAATTCCCATGCCGATTCCGGCTGTGCACATAAAATATCCCTGCCTTACAAGTCCTTCGAAACCGAAAGGATCCTCAATCTTGCCGCACCAGCCGTTATCGGTGAACTCAATCTCCAATTTTGTCTTTCCCAATAAATATTCATCCCTTTTCCCGGCAATCCAGTGCAGGAGCTTTCTTGTCTGATCCCTGTCGAGAAAATTCATTTCATCACCCGGCGCCCTGCCTATTGCCATTACCGTTCCGAATCGGGCATACGGGACTCCCATATTTTCAAGCAATTTGAATATCCTGTCAATGGATTTGAAATTATATTGTGTGACCATTGTAATTGTCTGTGTAAATATCCGGGGATGCCTGTCAATGAGCGTCTCGATTGTTTTTACCACGTTGGGGAACCCGTCAACACCTCTGAACGCTTTCAACTCTTCTCTCATTCCATCCAGGGATATACAGATATTGCGAAGCCCGGCCTGTTCCAATTTCTTAATAAAATCCGGATTCTTGCCGGTGATAAAGCCGTTTGTGTCGATTGCCACCCTGAATCCCAGTTTTACAAGGTATGAAATCATCTCCAACAGGTCGGGGCGAAGCGTGGGTTCTCCCCCGGTAATGCCCAGGGTCTGAATTTCACGTAAATCAAATTGATCGGCAAACTTTTTGAAAACATTCTTTGCCTGCTCAGTTGTCATTTCCCTGTCTTTTTTCCAGTTTTCCCGGGGTGAGGAGCAATGCGTGCAATTGAAATTGCAGTTCAATGTGGATTCCCACAAAAGATAATTAAAGGGATGGTTTTTTACCATATATTTTATGCATTCCGCGTGAAATCTGTATTTTTCTTCAATAGTTGGGAATGACCATTTGGGCATGTTAGCAGGAAGAGAATAATCATCTTTTTTCTTCTTGTATTTTGAGCGATATTTTCTACCGGAAGCTTTTTGCTCCCTGTCGGACTTCATCTCTCGTTTTTCTGTTTGCCTTGTCGGCTCAGGCATTATAGCAGGTAGATATTTCAGGTACTTCCTGAGGCAGTTGGGAAATGACGCTCTTATATCCTCTTTATAAGCATAAGCAACTCCCCTGCATCCACCTTTACACCATTGGAGATCCTCGCATTGTGCGCATTCCCCGGTTATCTCATCCGCTCTTACCTGGCATGATTTCATTTTTTTTGATTCGAGTATGTCTTTCAAATCTTCCAGGCTATTCTCAAATGCGTTTCCACATTTAAAATCGGGGTGAAGAAAAGAGGGGCAAGGGTAAATATCCCCATTGGAAGAGAGGTAGAATATTTGCTTTCCCGCCGTACAGACATTTCTTTCCATAAATGGCCCGAATGCATGATCAAATCCAATCTGAACCCCGGTCTGATATGGATCATATGAGCATATAAACTTCAAGAATCTCTCGATCTGCTCCCATGAAAATTTCATGCCGTCGATTACTTCCTGACAACGCCCTCTTCCCAGGGGAATAAATCCGGAGAAACGAAGCATCGGTACTTTTTCCCGACGGCATAGCTCCACCATATCAGGGATAGAGTCGATATTGCGGGGGTTGAAAAATGTTCCGACGGTTACGGAAATCCCAGCATCCCGTGTCAATCTTATCGCCCTGAGGATCTTTTCAAACGCGCCGATTCCAGCTCCCCGGATACTTGCGTTTTCCTCCGGGGTTGCGCCGTCAAGACTGAACTGCATGTTGTTAACACCGGCCTTGATTAACGTCTTGAGTCGCTTTTCATTAAGAACGGAGCCATTGCTTGCAATTGAAAAGCTGTGGAATCCAAAATTCCCTGCATGGTTCATGATCTCCTCAAGGTCATCTCTTAAAAGGGGTTCTCCGCCGGAAAAAAATATTTGCCGGCCTCCGATATCGGCGAATTTTTCCGTAAATCTCTTCGCCATTTCGGTTGTCATTTCATCGTCAGGTCTTTTTGCCGTGGCACAGACAACGCAATGGGCACAATTGAAATTACATTGCTTTGTTATTTCCCATATTACAGCGCAGGGGATTGACATGTCTCACCTCATAATAAAATTTCACCACATTCTATTCGATTTAATTGCCGACATACCTACTTTTATTATGGCTATTCACTATATTATATGGGTAAATATTTGGAGGATTAAAATTGACCGCAAAGAAGCAAAGCCCGCAAAGACGTTGTCGGAGATGGAAAGCCCCTTCTGTAATAATTCTTTGTGGTGAAATAGATTAATGACAAAAAAACGAAATAAAACAACAATTATTATCATATGCGCAATTCTTATTCTTATAATACTTGCGTTTTTTTATGTCAGCATTCAAAAACGGGGAGATAAAAGTTCAACGATTAATGTCTATTTCTCACCCAATAATGGTGTGATGGATAGAATTGTAAGTGAGATTAATAATGCCAAAAGTTCGATTGATATAGCCATGTATTGTTTTACCAAGAGGGAAATTGCCCAGGCGATTATAAAAGCAAAAAAAAGAGGCGTAAATATAAGAATCGTACTTGATAAAAGAAGTTCATCTAACAAGTATAGTAAGTTCAGATTTTTTAAGAATAATGGGATAAATCCCAAGATTATGGGTAAAACAATGCATAATAAGTTCGCCGTCATCGATAAAAAACTTCTTATTACCGGAAGCTAT
The DNA here is from genome assembly GCA_021107945.1 of Vulcanimicrobiota bacterium. GTDB lineage: Bacteria > Vulcanimicrobiota > JAJTBE01 > JAJTBE01 > JAJTBE01 > JAIORV01. The sequence goes on from JAIORV010000167.1 coordinate 18,341, forward strand.
AACTGGACTGCAAACGCCGAGAGGAATAATTATGAAAATATCCTGTTTGTCAGGAAATCGCCGAATGTAATCAAGGCATATTTAAAAGAATTTGAAGGATTATGGCGAATGGGTGAATAGAGAAAAGTTTATGGTAGCGGAGGTCTTTAGACCTCCTATCCGGAGGCCGGAATTCAAAGTGGAGGACATTGTGAAAATAAGATATATTGGTCATTCCTGCTTTCTATTTACATCAGATGCAGGGATCAAATTACTTATAGATCCTTTCGATGAAAAGACAATGGCCGGGAGTCCGAACCTGACAGTTGACGCGGTTCTCATGTCGCATGGACACGCGGATCATTTCAATTTCTCCATGGTCAGCGGCTCTACTGAGGTAATCTTCGGGGCAGGAAGACACGACGCAGGAGGTGTCATTGTACAAGGACACCTGGCGGATCACGGGTCTTGCAACGGGGAATGGCTTGGCAATGTTATATGTTACGGTTTTCAGATGGACGGGGTGAATATCCTGCATCTATCGGACATCGGGGAAGTCCCTTGCGATAGTGAAATAAAGGAAATCGGGCATGTAGATGTTCTGTTTATTCCTGTCGGTGGTCATTTTACAATCGGTCCGGAAAAAGCCGCTGAGATTATAGAAAAAATAAATCCCTCAATTGTGATTCCCATGCATTTTTCGCAGCCTGGATTGGATAGGGCGGATTTTCCCATAAAGTCGGTGGATGAATTTGTCCAGGATAAAAATAATGTAAAACATTTCAGAACAGGAGAGGCGGAGATTAACCTGGAGAATTTACCGGATAAACAGGAAGTATGGGTAATGACTCGGTTTTAGTTGGTTGGAAGGTTACTATTCACCGCAGAGGTCGCAGAGAGCGCAGAGATAAGAAAAAGAGAAGAACTTTCAGACAATTTGCATTTATTCAGACCTCTCACTGTAGGAGAGGCTTCCAGCCTCGATTCTCGTGGCAAGATGCCTGTCCAAAAAAAGGGGGGATCAATGCTTACTCTTTTTCTTTGGTTTCGTCGAAGTGTAAACTATATCGCCGTCTTCAGCCATACTTTGATAAGGACCCGTCTTCCTTCCATTGTCATCTTTAAGATTGGGGCCGATGCTATATAAGAGAATCGATCCGTCAGGCTTCTTTTTATAGACATATTTTCCATTCCGCGGAAATGGATCTTTCGGGATTTTATTTATATATTTCGGGACAAGATCATTGAGGGAATCGGGATACTCTCCATTTTCCGCCTTGTAATATTTCAAGGCGCAGAGGAGCTTTATTCCGCAAAAAAATGATATTTCTATGTTATATCTTATATAGTTCTCTATTAATTCGCTTGGAAGACCACCACAAAAATATGTATATTCTGGAGGACTTATGTTTTGAAACTTTTTTATCGACTCTGAATATGGTAAACCGGAGTTATCCAGGAAATCGATAAGTAAACTCTTTGCAATAGACCTTTCCCTTTCAATAAATATGTTCCAGGGGATAAATCTCAGAGGTCCATCTATAGGTACTTGTACTGCTTTATTAATTTTATCATTAGACTTGTTGAGCAGGTATAGAGTTGTTTCTTCTCTTTTTGTGAAATCATCTTTTAAATTCTCTATCTTATCGATTTTATTTATAATGTATTTATATGTTTCTTTTGAGTTTTCAGTTTCATTTATTAAACTTAATAAATGTTTTTTTGCGTAATAACTAAAACTCATACAATAGGCCATATGAGCTTCTTCATTTTTCATCCCAAAAATTATGCTCTCAAGGTATCTTTTCACAGCTATTTTATTATGTCCCTTTTCTCTCTCATAGTCCCCGAGTAAGATAAGAAAGTATCCAAGATCTGTTATATCATAATTCATTATTCCATGTCTCGCCTGATTATGAAAATATTGTGGGACAAATACCGTTTCTTTTTCAAATCCCCTGTCAACAAGATTAATGCTTTTCTTATTTATACTTGCCCATTTTTTTATTACCGACAACTTTTTTGGTGTATTTTTATTCTCCATTAAATTTGATATACAAAAAAGACCACCAGCTATTCCAGTATATGCTTTTTGTATCGGGTCGGTATTCAAGCACTGAGATGCTTCATAGTAATATGTCCAGCCGTTTTCCTCCGGAGGGATGGATTCAAGCTCTGCTATCCTTTTTTCAACTCTTTTAAATATTTTTTCCGCCTCAGCGCTCCTGTTAGGGACATGCCAGTAACTGATATATAAATAAATAAACGCAATGACAATAATATTGAGAATAACAATAACTATAATCCAGACCATATTTATTTTTATTGGTTTGTTATTATTGTTCATGTCAATGTTATTATCATGCATATATCAAGCTTCCCAATGTGTATGCCGGGTTTTTATCGGAAACCATAAAGCTAATTCCAGGATACATTGTCTTCTTTGCTCCCCCCTTAATCCCCCTTCAAAGAACTTATCTTTGATGACATTTATTATGCTTCCGTCACAATGACCTTTCAGCCTTGATTTTGGTGCTTTTTTCCAATGGAAGATGCTCTTCTTTATTGAAAAAAGCCCTGCAAATTGTCATTCTGAGCGGATCAAGAATGAGTTGCTTTAATCCGATGATTTTCTTAAAGATAAAATTTTCTTGATGCTCGTGATTGACACAGCGAAGAATCTCGGCCCTGATTGTTTAATGGAGCAGGTCTTGATAAAAAAGAGGATTATTCTGAAGTAGATCCCCGGGGATGAGATCCTTCGCTGTGGGATAAATCGGAGGCAAGTATATGTCTGTTCCTGCAATGTTTTATCCGGGAAAGGAAAAGATCGTATTCCGCTCAGAGCCTGTCCTTGAACGAAGTGAAGGAATGACAGTGTGGACGACTCTCTTGTGGGAGATCCTTCGCTGAGTAATACATCGGAGAAAATGTATATAAAAATTAGTTCAAAGAAGGGGGAAATTACCTCCCCTCCCTCTCAGAGATAATCTTTCATGACATCCTTAAGACAACATCCGATTTATAATCAGGTGATAGGATTCAGAATCCGGAAGCCTCTGAAGAGGCTGGAACGGGATGGTTAAGCCATTCTCTCTCCACCACAATAAATTGCATTCACATTCGTTTAAGCTCTCAGGATGTCGAGATTATGGGGGCGGGAGCGGTT
>JAIORV010000032.1 GCA_021107945.1 Vulcanimicrobiota bacterium
TTAACACTCCATTTCTTTTTAGATTTTTGTTCACTTTCTGGAGTGCGACCATGTCTATTTTTTTCCTCCTTTTTCCCTTACCTTATTATAGTATGCTCCTATAGGGGAAATAGGAAAGGGGAAGTGGGAAACGGGATCCGGCTTCCTTTCTCCGTTTTCCTTATTTCCTCATTTCCTTAGAGGTAAAATTCCTTATTTCGGGCTCTATTCCCCTCATTCTTGCAAGCTCGGATATTGTCACGAATTTGTAGCCCTTCTTGCGGTATTCCTGGATGAGGGTCGGCATTAACCTCACCGTATGTATCAGTCCGCTATGCAGAAGTATGATTCCTCCGCTGTGGGAATTGGAAAAAATATGCGAGTAGAGTTTTTCCTGATCCCTCTGCCACCAATCCCCGGGATTAATGGAATATGTGACGATTGTATATCCTTTTTTCAACACTATTTTTTTGGAAGCTTCATGCAGATTTCCTCCCGGTGGTCTGAACAGGAATGTATGGATCCCGGCAATCTTATAAACAGCGTCATCGGTCATATCCAACTCGCGTTCAATTTCCTTGTCTGAAAGCCCGGTGATGTCCCTGTGATAAAATGTATGATTACCAATTTCATGCCCGCCGTTGTGAATATCAAGTGTCAACTGGGGAAAACGCCTGGCGTGAATTCCGTTTATAAAGAAGGTGGCCTTAACTTTCTTATGCTTAAGGGCATTAAGAAGCAGAGGTGTGTACATCGGGAACGGCCCGTCGTCGAAAGTGAGGGCGATAACTTTTGGATTATTGTGTTCATTTGGCAGTTCAAATATTGCGGTTTTCAGAATCTGTTCAATATCAGGATTGCCCGTGATTGAATGTCCACTATCCGGAGATATGATTAAATGGTGACGATTATAAGTATATCTCGACAACCTGGGGAATAAATCTTTAATAAACAATGAATATCCATAGGATGCAATAAATAAGACTACAATAGATACAAAAATTTTTCTTTTTTTATTCTTCATAAATATCTATTCACCGCAAAGACCACAAAGAATTTAAAAAAGGTCTTTGCGTTCTTTGCTTCTTTGCGGTTAAAAAAAATTCCTCCCTATAGAATGACAAGCATTCCGGGGGAGTGAACAAAAAATTTTGTGTTTACGATATGACTCTATACCGGTCTTACCTTGCTTCTTGCTATCCTTATGTCCTCAATTTCCAGGATAAACCTCTCCATCACCCTTGAGGCGAATGTTGCAGGGTCAATGTCAAACTCGGCAAGTCCCGCGGTTTTGACAGGCGTTCCCTCGGTGCGGATATTAATCCCGGCATGAATCAATGTTGATACGATGGATTTTGTGGCGATTGAGACCGTCATCTTTCGCTTGACTCCCGTGTGATCCACGTGATAGAGGTCATCCCCCTGCCTTATTACATGGTCAGGAATTCCTGCGGATTCAAGCTCCTCCTTCATTGCTGTTATAAGGAGTCTTTGCCTGTATATAGCTTTTTCAAGGTCATCATCAAAAAACTCGGCGATGAAATTCAGCATTTTGGGACTATAGATTGAATCTTTTGCCTTTACATCCTGGAGATCAACCATATTTTCAAGCTCCACCCTGCATTCCCCGACAAACGATACAACCGCATCGCCCTGAATATCCGTCTTGTCGTATATCCAGTGAGGCGACAACTCCACACCCATATATGGAATCTCTTTTTCAATGAACAGGAACCTGATCATTTTTCTTCCTCCCCGGCTTCAAGCTTTTCCTGAATTTCATTTATCTCTTTAAGTAAGTAATCCGAGGCCAATTTTGTAGGACAGATGGTTGTTATTCCCAATTGCTCAAATATTGTCTCCCTCTGGGGATCGAAAACTCTGGCGGTAGTATGGGGTACGCCGAAATATATCCTGCATATCTGGGCGACGGCCAGGTTAATGTTATCGTCCCCGGTCAAAACAAGAATAAGATCGGCCTGTTCCACTTTCGCCTGTTTCAGAACCTCTATTTCAGTTGCGTCTCCCACAAGCTGAAATCCCCCGAACTCCGTTGTCAGGTAATGAAACGCCTTGTCATTTGTATCAATAACAATAACGCTCTCTCCTCTGCGTGAGAGGGAATTCGCCATCATCGCTCCCATTCGTCCACAGCCTACTATAACTACCTGCATTTATGTTTTTTTCTCCTTAATTCTCTTGTTTATCCTGATAAGATTGGTCTGCGCCTGCATATATCCCGGTTCCATTGCCAACGCAGCTTTGTAATGCTTCTTTGCTTCTTCCAGCTCACCTTGAATCTCCAGGAGAACTCCCATCATATTATGGGGTTCCGCTTTCAGGGGCTCAAGTCCAATCGCCTTTTTCAGAATATCCATAGCTTCGTCAAATTCCCGCCTGCTGATTAACTGGCGGGCATATTGAATATGATGGCCATAGTTTTCTATGCTCTCTTTTCCAAGCTCTTTCCTGCCCATTATGTCCTTTACCATCTTCTGAATCTCTTTGGGAGTAAACGGTTTCTGAAGAAAATCCACCGCTCCCAGTTTCATAGCATCAACGGCGGCATCGACGGTGCCATGCGCTGTAATTATTACAACAGGAGTCGTATGGTCTATTTCGTCTATTTTTTTGAGTACATCTATGCCGCTCATTCCCTGCATCTTCAGGTCCAGAATAACCAGATCATATTTATTGGAATCGAACTTTTGCAGGGCCTCCTCACCGTTAATAGCTTCATCGGAATCCAGATCTATATATTTCAGGCACTTTGAGAGTGTAAATCTTATATTTTTTTCATCATCAACTATCAGAACTTTACCTATGCTCATAATTCAACCTCCTGTCGAGTATAGGAGTTGTAGGAGAGGTTTCCAACCTCGATTATAATTGTTATCATCCTAAATGTTCGTATCTTCCGCCGACAACCCGGTCAAAACCTTCAAGATCCCTGATGAGGAATATATCTTTATATCCCAATTTCTCAAAGATTCCTTTCACAACATCTCCCTGCCCGGAACCGATTTCCAAAACCAGGAATCCATCATCTTGAAGATATAATATCGCATCCGCGACAATTTTCCTGTAAAATTCCTCCGGTTCACCAGGTGGACACAGCGCCCCTTTTGGTTCAAAAATCCTGACGCCGTCCATTAATGCTTCCCACTCCTCTTGTGTGACATATGGCGGGTTTGAAACAATCATACTAAAAGATCCCTCGAACTTACCGCGAAATGGCTCGTAAAGCGAACCCGGGACAAGTTCAATTCTGGCCCCAATCTTTTTTTCAGGACATCTTTTACTGATTCTATCCAGGTTCAATCGGGCAACATCAAGGGAGTCAGACGACACATCCGTTGCCGTTACATGAACATACGGATTGTAATAAGCAAGACTGAGGGCGATGTTTCCGGAGCCGCATCCGATATCGGCGACTTGCGGAGTCAGCCATCCTCCGGCTTCAAGCACTTCGAGAGCCTTCTCAACAAGAATCTCGGTTGCCGGACGGGGTATCAGAACGGACCTGTTGACCGTAAATTCTATTCCCATAAACTCCCTTTTTCCGGTGATATATGCGACAGGAGTTCTGGCAACCCTTTTTCTTATGAGGTTCTCATATTCATCAATTTGAGCTTTCGAGGGGATATATTCAGTAGCATGAGCATAGAAATGCTCAGCGGAAATACCCACCGAATGAAGCAAAAGCACCCTGGCATCGACTTCAAAGCTGCCGTACCCGGTTCTTTTAATCGCTTCTTTTCCTTTGTTATATAGATCTTTCAGGTTCATAATATAAATCACAAATCAAGAAGGAAAACAAGGCCGGCCTTCTCAATATACAAATCAGATAAAAAGTATTTATTCAGACCACCCCAGGATTTGGGTAGAGGCTGGTCTCCCGACCAGCCTGGGAATGGTATGAAATCGAGGCTGGAAGCCTCTCCTATAGTGAGAGGTCTGAATAGTTATGGTAAAAGTATGTTTTACCCTGCAATTTCATAGTATTTAATAACGGTTTTAGTTTTCCTTTTGAAGAATCGTATATGACCCGAAATATGCAATGAAAGAAAATAATATGCCTGAATTTAATGATAAATCACCAGAAACAAATCCTGGAATCGGGATCGTAAAGCCCCGGTCGCTCCAGATCACCACAATAGACCTGACGGCATACTGTTTCCTGCGATCCTGGTTCAAATACCTTGTGGATCATGGATTCGACGTTACCCTTGCAACAACAGTTCAGGAGTTCAGAAACGAGATTGAGGAAACCGGGGCAAAAGTTGTGCATATCCCAATTGCAAGGAATGTTAATCCTATATCGGACTTTATATCCCTCATCAACCTGTATAAGTTCATGAAAAAAGAAAAATTTCAATCCGTTCAGACATATACAACCAAGGCGGGATTCATAGGACGACTTGCTGCAAAGCTGGCAGGAGTGCCGATAATCATCCATAACATCCTGGAGCTTCCCCAGAACTCGACAAATAATCCTGTTTTAAAATTCCTCTATAAAAAAATGGAGCAAACCGCCGCCAACTGGGCGGATCATATCATCACAACCACACAACCAAATAAAAGGCAGATCCTTAAAAATAAAATCGTCACCCCGGATCGTCTTACCGCCGTCCCCGAGGGAATCGCGGTTGAGAAGTATGAATCTGTAAAAGCCGACGTAATACAAAAGAGAAATGAATTTGGAATTCCAGACGGCTCTGTTATGGTCGGCACCGTCGCCAGGCTTGAGGCTGCAAAGGGGCATACATATCTGCTTGATGCGATTAAAATTATTCTGGACAGGCTGGACAATGGTGAGGCGCGCCTCCCTGAATCCGCCATGCAATCAAAGGAAGAGACCGGGAAGCATGGAATATATTTTGTCATTGTGGGAAAAGGAAAGCTGAGACCCACTCTTGAGAAAAAGGCGAAAGACCTGGGGATAATTGACAATGTGAAATTTACCGGATTCAGAAACGATATGCTCGAAATCCTCCAATCCCTCGATCTGTTTGTGCTCCCGTCGCTGTGGGAGGGACAGGGAGTTGTCATCATGGAAGCTCTGGCGTATAAAAAACCTGTTGTGGTCTCAGAGGTCGGGGGAGTTGTGGATGTCGTTGAAGACGGCGTGTCGGGAATCCTTGTCCCTGCGATGGACCCACGGGCACTTGCCGATAAAATCCTTGAAACCTTGCAGGATCCCCAAAAGATGAGAGAAATGGGAGAGGCCGGGTATGAGAGAATGAAGAAAGAATTCAGGGATTCGGATATGAACGACAGGAGATTCGAAGTTTATAGAAAGTTGTATAATGAAAAGCTAAATATGATAATATAACCCAAGATGCCGGTGTTTTTGACCGCAGGCGCAGAGTCTCAGGTAAAATCAATGCTTCCGGCAATCGTTAATTCGACTATATCTACCGTTTCTCAATCTTTTTTGCAGTTACTAAAGTGCTATAATTCCGACAATTTTTTGATGAGTTCGGGCATAATTTTCTTGTCCAGAATTTCTATAGCTCGATTAGCACATTTACTATTCTCGTCAGGCCGTTTCATCTCTCCCGATACCGAGAAAATCGGCTTCTTGTCAAGATCCTTGATCGTCACCTTCACCTTCATCGGGTCGTCCAACTCTACAAAATATTCCATCACGTAATCTGCCAGGCGTCTGGTAAACACAGGCTTAATACATCCCTTTTCCTTGAAATACTTCTTTAGCTTTTCTTCCAGCACCAGACGATCAATCGTCCACATATTGAAACCGGAGAATTGATCCTTCTCTGCAAATCGCTTGGACACAACCTCCAGATAAACCTTCACCTGCAACGGAGAAAGCTTAATTGTTTTTTCAAGTTTATCTTTGCCCGGAATAAATATGTCTCCTTCCCACTTTTTATACCCCATCTGAGTGATTATCAGGTGATGCTTGCCCGCCGGAAATTTTTCTTCATAAAGGGGGGTCTTATATGACATTTTCAGATCTTTGAAATATACTTCCGATTTGGGAGGATCGGTCTCCAGTATAATTGTTCCCTGGTGATACACCATTTCAACTGGAATAATCTTGATTTCACCATATCTCAGGTTTATCTCCTTATGGTAATCCAGGTAATTTATCTTTTGAACGGTTATTTCATGCTCTCCCGGCTTTAGTATAATCAGTCCGTTCTTTTTTGGCTTTACCACATGTTTATCAATTAAAATTATAGGTTTAGGTTGATCTACTTTCAGTTTTATTCTGGTTTTTAACGAAGTTTTTTTAATGACCCGCTTGCCAAGGATTTTTTGTAAGCGAGCGAATATCTTATGGGCTACTTTTCCCGGCTCGCTCACCTTCCGGAAAGATCCTCCCAATTTGCGTGTAATACCACCCCGCGCTGTTTTTACAGGTTCACAGTACGGCACATCATCGATATCAACCCCAAAGAATTCATTTGCGATCCTCGCATCACGCAATTTGCTTATATCAAATATCATTATTGGAAGATTATGCTTTGTCATTTTGTTTGCTTTTCTAAGATTCTTGAGAGCGGCCAAAAGCATCTCACCGGTCCGCTTGTTTTCATTATCGCCCGAATCGGTTATAAGGGCAACTCCATATCCGGCAAAGGATATGCCTGTCTGAATATATATGAAGGTAATTGCTGTTAACAATATTAAAAGAAATTTTCTAATATTCATAATGATAAAATTGGCAATTTATTCGAACATCGAACGATCTTTGGGAGCCAATTTCCATTCCCCCTCCTTCCCGTTTTTGGGATTGCTAAGCATCACCGGCGCACGTATTCCCTTTTCCTTTAGAATAAATATTTTTAAATATCGTATTTCATCAGGATTAACATCCAATGAATCTTCAAACTTTCGTTGCTCGATTCTGAGAATTCTATCGACGTAATCAAGGTTTATAACTGTCCGTGTTTGATCCTCGTGATCCTTAATGGTGTTAAATATATTTCTCTTTTAACAAATGGTATCCTTCTTTATCGTTCTTTATCGTTTTTCGAATCATAGGCTCTGAGTAAGAATATAATATTACGCCGGTCTTTTCTGGTGGTTTGCCGCGGGTAATATAGAATCAACAAATCAGCCTCCTTTGGATCCATGAGCAATTTATATCTGTCTTTTCCTGATGAAAAATTCCAAATTCGTTTTTCTAATGTTTCAGTATCAATTTTCCTGTCTATCGTTTCTGTCGCAGGCACCCAGGTTTTATTTTTATGAGAGTATAGAATAATATCCTGTTATAATTATTCTATTCGACTCCCCCGGGTATAACTACTGAGCCACCGGTATTGCCGCCGCCACCTGAACGGCTGCCTCTTCCGCCGGAATAGCTGCCACCTGAATATCCGCCCCTTCCGCCAGAATAGCTACCACCTGAACGCCCGCCCCTTCCGCCGGAATGGCCGCCGCCTGTATATGGCTTTAGTTTTATATCTATTTTGCTTAGTATGTTGTCGCCTTTGTTCAGGGTCACCTTTTTGCTGAATGCTTTATAACCACTTTTTTTCGCATTCGCCTTTATGCTGTAAGTTGCCGGCTCCAATTCCAGGGGAGTTTCTTTCTTTCCTGCAAGTTGAATGAGTTCTTTAGTGGCGAGTTCACCGTCACCCTTATAAATCTTCACCTTGCAAGATACATTTGATTTCAGGATGAGGATGGTCTTTTTCTCGCTCTTCCAATCATTGAGGGTGGGTCCCTCTAAGGTATGTCTCTCGCCGGGTTGCAATTCAATATTCCTGGTTATAGGATTATGCCACTTCTTAATAAATATGACAGTGTATTTTCCAGGATGCCAATAGAAAGGTCTGTTACTATTAAATTCTTTTTTTTCTATTATCTCTTCTTTTTCTCCCTTTCTCGCATATTTAAGTAAATTGGCATCTAAATCTGTTGGAACTTTAACTATCACTTCCTCGGCTGGACTGGGCGTCCCATTTCCTGTCGCTATTGTCCCCCAAGTCTTATCCTTCACATTTTTCTTAAAAATAGTACTCAATAGACTCACAAAGATCAATAAAGCGACAATAGCGGCTGCAACTGAACAGAGGAGAATTTTCTTTTTTCTTTCTTCATCTGTCGTTTCCTGTGCCAATTCATCCATAACTGTGGTTCTGGTATCGGGAGTTTTAACGGTATCCTTGCCTTTTGGTTCGGTCTGTTGAACATCGGGGGATGGAGGAGGCGATTGGGATCCTCTGAGAATAATTTGAGCCGGTTCCCCGGTTTCCAGCTCATTCATCGCCTTCTTGAGGTCCTGTATTAACTCATCGCAATTTTGATATCTTAGGTTCCTGTCCTTGAAAAGGCCGTTTATAATTATCGTTTCCAGGCACTTTGGAATATTCGGATTCAATTGACTGGGAGGCAATGGAACAAATTCAGGATTGTTGAGGTTATCAAAGTACTCATAAAAGGAATCCCCCGGAAATGGGTTTTCACGAGTCAGCAACTGATAAATGACCACCATCAGTGAAAAAATATCCGCTCGTCCGTCAACATCTCTGAATTTCAGATCCGGGCTCATATAACCCAGAGATCCAAATGACATGCCCGTACGGGTTATATTCATGCTATCCAGAGCCTTGGCGATTCCAAAATCCATGACCTTTATTTCGCCGCTACTCAAGAGCATTATATTACTGGGTTTTATATCGCGATGTATGATCCCCTTTTCATGAGCATATCCCAGACCTGATGCGGTGGCAATTGCTATGTTTATGCAATCTTTCATTTCGAAAGATGTGCCTTCTTCCATACATTGAGATAAATCTTTCCCCTCCAGGTATTCCATCACAATAAAATACTTGTCATTCTCTTCTCCGGCGTCATATATGGTAACAATATTGGGGTGAGCATCCAATTTTGCCACATTTTTGGCTTCCTGAAGAAACTTGTTTGCCTGCTCTCTATACTCAGCATCAGTAAGTCGACCTTCCTTATTAAACATTTTCTTTATCGCAACAAGCTTTTCAATTACAACATTCTCAGCCTTACAGACCACGCCCATTCCTCCCCGGCCAAGTTCCTCTATAATTTTATATTTCCCCAGAACTAAACTTCCATTTTTACTCAATCCAAATAACCTCCCCCGGGCCTTGGAATTAATTTCACAAACTAAACTATAAAGAAGTAAAATTCTTGTACTTGAAAGGGAAACCCTTCCTCTGTTCTTGAGAAAGAAAATAATAATATCAATTTGGACTTACGCATTCTCAGGGAATTATAGGAAACCCACCCCTGACGAATAAGGGATTGCGACGGTTCCCAATTCACTCATCCCAATCCATACAGAGCCATCAAAGAAAAACGAAGATAACCCAAACAATCCACGCACAATACGCCTTACTTATTTTATTCCCAGGTAACTTTTTGCTGTGGAATTATTCGGATCCAGGATCAGAATATCTGAGAAAATATTGTAAGCTGTCTCTTTGTTTTCCTGGGCATAATTTATCAGAGCCAATTCCGTTAAAAATGAAATATTGGTGGGATAGCGGGCAGTCATTTTTTCCGTTATTTTTTTAGCCATATTATGTTTCCCTTGCATCCGGAGGGCGAAGGCAAGGTTCAAATTGGCACTGTAATTATAGTGATCCTTTTGCATTATCTGATAAGAAATGGTCGCTACCTCATCATATTTTTTCTGGGCTAAAAGAGGATAACTGTAACCCAATTTTGCCTCGGTGGAATCGGGGGCAATCTCAATAGCCTTCTGGTAATGATGAATGGAATTTGCATATTTATTTTTCAGATAATATAACCAGCCCAGGCGTATATTTACAGTATAACTTTTTGGATATTCCTTTGAAACCAGCGCCAGGGCTTTGATCGCTTTATTATAATCCTGCATTTTCTCATAGTTATATGATTCATAGTAGGCTTCTTTGATCTCTTTATATGCCGGGGGCACAGCATCATAACTAATTGAATTTATAGCCATGTTGGATGTATTGGCCATGACTAAAATAATAATTAAGCTAACCACGAACTTGTTCATTTTTCACCCTCCTGAGTTCCAGATTATCGACCTTAATCGATTTAAAACCGACATAATCATCCAGCTCAACCCGCGTCTTTTTTTCTATATTCAGGATTCTTGCTGAAACATTGCCCTCAATGGTCTTATTATTCAAGAAAGCAAAAGTACAACTTGTACGGGCCAGATTGCCATAGACGGAGCTCAAGAATTGTACGATTCTCTTCTTGAAACCCGTTGCAACTATGTCAACAGGAATGCGATCCTCCCACTTCAGGCCGTCTTTGTAGGCGAGGGGGAGTTTGGGCAGCGCAAGGAAGATACTTTTTAAATTTTCATCTCTTCCCTCATAACTATATATATAGAAAGTACCTTCATACTTGCCAAAATATAGTTTTCCCTTGCCGGAATCCATATAAAATGTGCCGTCCGGAGCCGACTTGATAATTATTGTTATTTCACCCGTCTTTTGACCGTCTTTTATGACATTATATGTCAACCTGTCATCCAACATAAAAGAAGTTATTATATCCAGGCATTTATCCTGATAAAGGGATTCGACCGCTGTATTTTCCGTCGGCAAATCATTATCATAAAATCGGGTTTCTGTGGAGTAGCTCACAAAGCTAAACGGGAGGGTGGAGGAACCGATTTCTATAGATACCTGTGCCTGGATGTGGATGTGTGGCTGGGGGGAGTATCCGGAATTGCCGCATGAACCCAGGAGAGTTCCCCGTTCAACCCAATCACCTTCCCGCACTTTAATCAAATCCCGGGAAAGATGAGAGATCGCGACATAAAAGCCGCGCTCGTCTTCTATAATCACCGAATTCCCCCAGACATGAGTCCTGTCCACCTGCCCGATCGGATTATCGGGCAGGCTATTGACCACTTTCGCCACCCGGCCACGAACTGGTGATAATACGGGTTTATGAAAGGAATAGTAATCCGTAAGGTTGGTTCCGTTGTTATTGTGGCTTTTGTCTTGATCGTCGGTGATAATAAAGTCATAGGCATATTTCAGACTTCCCTTGTGAGTCCATCTCCCGTCAAAAGCCTGCCAGACCATCCATTTGCCGGAAAATGGCAGGGATAATGTCCTTTTTGTGCCACCGTATCGACCCAGATTAGAAAGGTATTGATCCAGAGTTTCCTCGGGGGTGGACTTGATTAATTTCGCAACCATCGGATAATTGACCAATCCCAATACATATATTAATGAAAGTGTTACCAGGTTAAATGGCAGAGTAAATCCCGGAATGCCATAATTTAGCCAGAAGACCTCCATTGATTTTACGAGCAGGGTTGATACAGCTACCGCAATGATTGCCAGGATATAGCTTTTTATTGATGGGATCAAGAAAATTCCGCCGATAGCCATGGCAATCAAAATGTAATTAAAATGGTTAATATCCATAAATGCGTTATGATATGATCCCATTAACATCCCGGTGAAAATTGTTCCGGTATAGTAGCCCAATATGGTAAGCAGAAATAGAATCCGCGAAGAAGATAAAATAGCCACGGCGAGGATTATGCCCGGAATTACATAGGGGAGAAAAAATATTGTGCCCAGCGATCTAAAATAGCCAGCCAGCCAAAATGGAAAATAGTTTTCGAAAAAAAGGATGCCGGGGGTCAGGTTGGGATACAGTCCTGTCACAAAAAGGTTTGTGTATTTTGATGAGGCAAGGTAAGTAACTGAGCTGATCAGTGTAAAGGGAAGGCTCAGAATTGGCAGCTTAAAATAGGTCGAAAACAGGCTTGACAGCATAACGGTAAGAATAAAAGTGAGAATTCCCGCCGACATAATAAAGAAGACGGTCAGCAAATTGATTCGAAAGAGGTAGCCGATTGCCAGTCCGGTCAATAACGGATTATACGTATAAAAGCCTGAATTAACAAATTTTTGATCCATATTGATTAGCCTGGCAAAGATATAGGCAGCCAGGACAGAAATAATGCCTGAAATCGCCAGATGGGGATTGAGTAGAGTGGTCAGGAACAGGAGAATCCCAACAGTACGACTCCGCAAGAAAAATATCTCGGAGTAACTCTTAAAAATGGCATCTGTGTAAAGGGCTATTTGTGA
Organism: Vulcanimicrobiota bacterium; assembly: GCA_021107945.1. Taxonomy (GTDB): domain Bacteria; phylum Vulcanimicrobiota; class JAJTBE01; order JAJTBE01; family JAJTBE01; genus JAIORV01. The sequence goes on from JAIORV010000032.1 coordinate 12,054, forward strand.
TTTGATCTTGCTAAAATCAATATTAGATATCGCCCTGTCATTTTTAGCCCTGCTATTTCTCAGACTTAAAGAAAGCATTTTCATTCTCTCCTATGAGCTTTTTGATGAAAGAAGCAGATGCTCCGGAAGACGCTCCCGACGCTCAATATCCAACAGGTCCTCGGCTTCACGGATCACATCCACCTTGCCATTTTCACCTGTCAGGACCACATTGGGGCGATAGGAAATAAACTGCAGCCACTGGGTAACATTATAGGCTCCCACCGGCGAAACAATCAGTCGGGTCCCGCGGTTCAAAGGGGGAAGGAGGCACCCCTCGTCAATTACATCAATATTCATACATAGCGGACCATATACAATTGACGGTTCATTCACTCCCTGCACTTCCCGATCGATTTCCAGCTTGAATTTATACCAGAAAGATGTAAATAGAATATTCACGCCGGCATCGACAACATAAGCTTTCCTGCCATCGGGCATTCTTTTTGATGAATGAATAGTAGTAATTAAATACCCAGCTTCATCCACCATAACTCGTCCTGATTCCAGTATCAATCTGGGAAAGTCGCCGGGACGGAGATTTTTATAAAACGCACTGGTAATTTTCTCGGCGTAATCATCAATGGCGGGGACCGATAAGTCGGGAGATAGATAAGTTCCCTTGAGCTTACTTTTGGAGGGGAATCCCCCGCCTATGTCAATGTATTCAATTCCAAACTTAAACTGATCTTCTATCTGGTAGGCAAGTTTCAGCATTTTCTCCACTTGCACACCATAGGCGTCAGGCTCCAGGATAAATGTGCCAATATGGCAGTGGAGGCCATTGATAATAAGCTTACCTCCGTGATGGATCCGCCTTGCCGCCATCATCGCCTGACCGGAATCCACATTAAACCCAAATCTTGACCATTGGGGACGAATGCCCGTGTCCATATTGAGTCGCAAGGCGACCTTAATTTTCCTGCCCAATTTGTCTGCCACCTTTTCCAAATCATAAATCTCATCGAGGTGGTCAATATGCACCATTGCTCCCTCGCTGACCGCTTTTTCCAGCGCATGTAATGACTTATAAGGACCGTTAAAAATTATTTTATCGCCTGGAACACCCAATTTCCGCGCTTTATCATATTCCATTTCCGAGACCACCTCGGCGATTGCTCCTTCCTGATGGAAAACCGCGCAAATTGCGGGGAGATAGTTGGTTTTGTATGACCAGGCAAATGTTACATTGGGGTAGCGAGTGGAGAAAGCCCGATGAATTTCCCTGAATCTCTCTCGAAGTGTCTTTTCCGAGAAAACAAAGAGGGGAGAACCATATTTCTCGACAAGATTGTCAATTGAAACATCATCGATGCCGGTTCTGATTTTTCGAGAGTAGTGGGGACAACTGCCAAATTTATTCATAAGACCTGTTTGACACTTTTGAATAACGGGGGTTTCATATTTCATTCTCATCTCTACCACTCTCCCTTTGTCATTATTTCCTGGAAAGGCTGTAAGTCGGTGATGACCTCGTAGGTATAACGGACGTATAGTTTGCCGACTTTATAATCCATGTTTTGAGATATCGGTAAACCAAAAGCTTTTCGGAGCATATTGGAGGGGAGATTCAGCCCCACTCCTGCGGCAAAATAAGACCATGCAGGAAAGCGGGGATTGATTTCAATCAGATAAACATCTCCATTGTTGGATATGCATTCCAGCTCAAATGCGCCTTTCCAGTTATAGGTATGGATGAATGAGCTGGCGGCATTCAACATTTTTTGATTCCTGATACTAACTCCCGTCCAGATCTTTCCCAACGATGTAATCCAGAGCTTTCTGATGCCCAGCATTCCGAGTGAGTTTCCTTCTCCATCGCCTACTCCGACCACATTCATTTCCTCACCGGATACCACCTGTTGAACGACAATCGGATACCCCCATTCGGCGACTATCTTATTATAGTATTCTATTGCCTGCTGTGTTGTGTGAGCCCGGTATGCCTTGTACAAGGCGCCTTTTACCATGACCGGCAGTCCAATTTTTTCAACAGCTTCCACCAATTCGTCATGGGAGGTTACAACCTCAGTTTGAGGTATTTTGATGCCAATTTTTTCCGCAACCTCCGCCAGGCGGTTTTTAGCCCTGAGGTGGAATTGCTTCAGGGTAGGCACAAAAACACCAATACCCAGTTTTTCAATTTTCTCGGAATACTTTGCATAAAGCGGCAGTTCCGAGTCCAGGTTGGGGATGATAAAATCAAGGCCAAAACTTGCCTTGATATATTCAAGCCGTTTTATGAAAGCATCGTAACCACCGGAAGGATAAGGCATGATGTATGACCTGTCAATAAGCCAATCAAGATAAATTCCAGGTTCCATGCCGTCATAAGCTAATCCCACGATTTTGACATTGAGATCCTTATCATCCAGCAGAGCTCTGGCAACTCCAATGCCAGGGCCCGGATTATCTACAGCATTTATGCCCGATACTCCAACAATTATTTCTCTCATCTTAAACTCCTCACATAAGTCCATAAGTACGCAGGTGATCAATAAAATCAGCGACGTCTCTTTCCAATTCTTCCAGGGAAACCTCGAATTCTTCCCTCATCTTCAGGGCAATTTCCATTGAGGATTCATTCTTTTTCAACCGGTTTAAAATTGCCAGTCCGGTTTGATTGGTGGTAAAACTCTCACCGGTTGTGGGGTCAAAGATAAATCCGTTTTCACTGATTGCCAGTTGCTGTGAGCGATTCATAAATATCCTCCTGACTTGAATTTACTCATTTTCATAATTCCTTACTTAACTATTCACCGCAGAGGGCGCAGAGAAAAGCTACAAGGCAGAGTTGACCAATTCTCCGGGAGACTTAATTATTCTGACAATCCCCCTCGTACACAACGCACATAGTTGTAAATACGGATCGCATCGCCTTGAGGACCATGTCCGTATGGCCAGTCAGCGGGGTTACCGCTCTTTGGATCGCTGCGCTGCGCTCCGGCACCATGGACATCCATCCATTCTCCAAACATATAGCCCATTGCTCTTCCAAACGCAATATAAACAGCCGAGTCGCCTCGGTCAGGCCATCCGACATGCGTCGTGCCGGTCCAGTAGAAGGGATAATCCGTTTCACCCGCTTCATTAGTTATCGAAGTGCTGTTGAAAATCGGATCGATGGCGGCCGAGTTCGTTGTGTCGGGAGATCGTGTGTAATCTACGATGCTCTGCAGCTCCTTGGCATTCGGCAACTGCCAGTCTGTGTGTCCGGCATGTTCGAGAGTCTCGGCATAATTCAGCGCCTCCTCCCAGTTGTATGACGCTTCGCTGTCGTCCGTCTGCCACATCAAGCCCGTCGCCTGATCGGTGATTGTGCCGTTGCCGTTATCGACGAAGTTGTTGGCGCCATAACCCGTATTGTCTCGCACGTACAGGACAAAAAACGTCTTGTTCGCCATCGGATAGCCTTTGATGCGGCCATCGGCATGGTTGACCCCAAAGACCGTCTCGTTTCCGCCCATTGTCGTCCCAACATACACCGTGCTGGTAACCCACTGTGAGTCGATGATACGATCGCCGATGCCTGGATCCCCATATTTGAAACCAAAGTAGTCTGTGTCGATGAACGGCACCAGCAAGGATGTGTCGTCGTCTTCTAAGCCGCTGGGATCAAGTCCGCTAAAAAGTATCAGCGAATATTGCTCCTTGATAGTCGGGAGCCGCCAGTCGTTATAGCCTGCCAGTTCAAGCGTCCCTGCGCCGGCGACAGCTTCATCGTATGTTACCTTGTCGCCGGGATCTTTCTGCCACATCAGGCCGGTGTTGAGGTCGGTAATGGTGCCGTCCCCATTATCGACATAACCGGGTTGGTTCCCCTGATAATTGGCATCCTGTCCATAAAATGCCCCGCCTTCCTGGGGACTGGAGATTTCTCCTTCATCATCATAGTATTTTGTCTCACCTGTATCCACAATGACATATGACATTGAACTAGTTGGAGTTGGATTGGGTGTGCTTGTGGGTGTGCTCGTAGGTGTATCCGTGGGCGTGCTTGTAGGAGCGTCAGTAGGATCGGAAGTGGGCTCAGTTGAGGGAGTAGAAGTGGGCGCGATATAGGAACCTGCATCGCCTCCTCCACCTCCGCCCCCACTACATCCTATCATCCAGAAGGAGAGCAAGAGGATTGCGAGGAGGGCAAGCATTGTTCCCTCAAAAAACTTCAATTGCTTATTCCCGGTCATAATCCCCGGGGCGGCAGACAAACAATTTTCTTTCATCCTAAACAACCTCCCTGTTTATTGATTTTTACTGACTAACATTAAAAAATCGCCTTGAGGCAGTCTTACAGATTTTTCCCGGCCCGACGGCAGTCATTTATCAGGCTGGCATATTCAATACTATACGAAAAGTATTTCAGGACTTTTACAGGTTTGTAACAAAGTATGAGTTTCTGTAACAAATTGTAACAAGGCGGTGTAATTCCAAAAAAATAGGGTATACTAATATCAGGAGTATTAATGGAGGCGCTCAATTGTTTAAAACTACAAGGCTGTATTTTAAGTTATATCTATACTTCGTGGCAGTAATATTGCTGCTGACCCTGTTGTTTCATATTTCATTGTATATTACAGGGCCTCCGCCTCATATTTTTCAGGCGGAGATGATTTCCATTGTTGCGGATTTTGTCAGAAACAAGCCTTTTGACAAGGATTTTGAAACCGGCTTGAAGAGAATGGCACAAAGATATAACACCTCCATAACCATATATGACAAAGAAGGCAAGGCGCTATATTGGACTGGAGATCACAAGAATTTTCTGGATCATAAGGTGATGGAGCAAACTGAGAAGAGGCGAATTTTTACTTATGACTCGATTCTAAAGGGAATAACTCTTTATGTCCTTCCAGTTGAAAAAAACGGGACAATTTCAGGCTTCATTCACATTGAAAACAGAGTCAGCTTTCTTACTTCCAGGGAATTTATAAATCAGTCGCTTTTCAGTTGTCTAATCGTTTCCATATTGGTCTTTCCATTGACTCTGTTCATTACAAGGCCCCTGAGAAAAATCACACAAAAAGCCGTCAGATTCTCGCAGAGGGATTTTTCTGAATTGAGTGAGGAAGTTGAAGTAAAAGGTGACGATGAAATAGCCGAGTTAAACAACGCTTTTAACCGGATGGCAAATGAGTTGGTGGGAATGCTCGAAGAAAAGAAAGAATTGATCGCCGACATATCACATGAACTGGGCTCGCCACTCAGCAGAATGAAAGTGGCTGTGGAGACTATTGAAAACAGAATGAAAGCAGGTAAAGCCCTTTCGATAGGCACGGTTGAAAGACTATCCAGAAATATTAATGAAATGTCCGACCTGGTTAAGGAACTGCTCGATTTTTCCCGAATAGACAAAGCCTACTCTTTAGACCTGGAGGAAGTGGACCCCGGAGAAATAGTCAACGACCTGATCAAGAAATTCCAGCTCATTATTAACAAGAAAAACATCAATGTAAAAGTTGACTGGAACCGGAATGAAGGCCCGGTAACAGCAGACAAGGCCAAATTGAAGAGAATTGTCCAGAATCTTTTATCCAATTCCTTGAGATATTCTTCCCCGGATAGTCAAATTGAGATAAAAATGAAAAAAGAGGGAGAGCGCTTTATCTTTGCGATCAATGACCAGGGACCTGGCATTTTGGAAAAAAACAGAGAAAAGGTTTTCGAGCCTTTCTATCGGGAAGATCCGTCAAGAACCAGAGGGACCGGAGGCGCAGGCCTGGGTCTTGCTATAGTAAGAAAACTGATAGTCCTTCATGGTGGAAAAATCTGGGTGGAAAATCCCGGAGAGAGTGGGGCGATAATAAGTTTCATAATATAAACGGGATATTCAGACAATTTAATTGTCATACACTTGTATAGACATATCCAATTCCCCAGACGGTTTTTATCAATTCCGGATTTTGAGGATCCTTTTCAATTTTTTGCCTCAGCCGGCTTATGGCCACATCAATGGAACGGTCGAACGCCAGGAATTCCTTTCCCCTTGTCAGATCCATTATCTGATCTCTCGACAAGACCATTCCCTTATTTTTAATGAAAATTTTGATTATATCAAATTCCAGCGATGATAGAGTCACCGACTCCCCGCGGACAGTCACTTTTCGCTTTTTTAGATCGAGTTCGATTGGCCCGATTGAAACAGCTTCTTCTTTTTCCACATCGCCTTTTTTTAAGGCTTTTTTCTCAATTTTTTCTTCTCTTCTTTTAATAGCCTTGATGCGCGCCACCAATTCTCTGGGGCTGAAGGGTTTCACAACGTAATCGTCGGCCCCCATCTCAAGACCCAACACCCGCTCGATTTCATCTCCCCTTGCCGTGAGCATTATCACTGGAAGATGACCGTGTTTGATATTGATTTCTCTTAATACATCGAAGCCGTTCATGCCGGGCATCATTACATCAAGAATAACGACATCAAAATCCTCCGTCTCAATCATGGCAAGTCCTTCTTTACCCGACAGGGCGGTCTTAACTTCCAATTCATGATCCGACAAATTTTCTGTCAGAAGCTCCAATAATTCTTCATCATCATCAATTAATATTATTTTCATAATCTTCCTCGAGGAGAGATAGTCCGGGAGATCCGATCTCCAACGGATAATTTTATGCCTGGTGAATATTATGCCACTTCTTGCAGGATTAGATTATCTCATCCTTTTCATTCATTAACTTAAAATGCCGGTTATTTTGCTTTGTGGGAGAAAGTTCTCAGTTTTAAGCCGCTGAAGCGGCTTGTTGTAAAGCTGCCTCCCCCTAAGCTGCTTCAGCGGCTTAACTATGAGGAAACCCGCTTCGCAATCGGAGGGCGTGGATGAAACACTTTTAAATAAGGTTTCTCCCCAAGTAACTATCATATTGAGTTCATTAGTCTTTCACGACCTTCCTTCTCCCGGCGGACGCTTATGGGGCGGCTCCCAATTCGGCCCATCAGGTCGTGGGCGCGGGGGAGGATGGCGGAGCGGCGGCGGCTGAGGGGAAGGATGAATTCTCTCGGGGATGGGGCTGGAGATGGTAATGGGAGTGGGAGTGGGAGCGGGGGTATAGATGGGGGTGGCTGTTACAGTTACAGTTGCAGTTGGAGCATGCTTATTGGGGGAAGACTCCGCCCTTGGCAAAGGTTTCTTGACCGGAGTTAGATTGAACTCCAGTTTTTGCTGAGTTGATTCTCCCAGTCTTATTTCTCTTCTTTCTTCCACATAGCCTGATTTCTTCACCGCGATATTATATTGGCCCGATTCCAGATCAGATATTTGCAACCCTCCCTTGCCTGTATCCCCCTTATAACTATTATTCAAATAGACTTCCGCCTTCTTGACGTTAGTGGTTATTGTAATAGAAGGTTTCTTTATCCATTCATCATCAATGACAATAAGAGCGCCTTTTTTGATTTTTACTCCCTTCTTATTAATTTTATAATAATGATCCCTCTTGAGCTTAATAGTATAAGTGCCCGGTGGCAATTCAATTTTTACGCCCTTCCGGTTCTCGACCACATTCCTTCCATTTTTATTATTGGATGTATCCTCATTTTTTATCTTCTTAATTATTAATCTGTCTCCGAGCCATTGCGTATAAGGTTTTCCGTCTGAATGAAAAACTTTTATGAGAACGCCTTCTATTTGTGTCCGGAATAAGATATATCCAGTTGTTGGCTTCAAGACAGATGGGTGAGTTGAAGGAGTTTTTATTGTATGAGAAGATGAAGTCGGCGGACGAGTTGGATTCAAAATCCGGACAGCCGCCAATATTACCCCGATGACTATTAACAAGCCAATTATGATAAAGGGAGCTTTGCTCCGCAGATTTTTACCGGAAGGCACAATTGACAAATCAGGTAACCGGTCCATGCTGTCTTTATCTTTACCCTCTATTTCATCAAGTCTTTCCTCTCGTTTGACCTTACGATCAGGTTCCGCGGCGCCCTGGACATTTACATTCGAAAGCATTTCGTTCTTTACCGTATTAAGATCGCTAATCATATCCTCAGCGTTCTGGTAGCGATATTTTCGTTCCTTACAGAGTCCTTTCATTACAATCTGCTCCAGCGAAGCGGGAACAAGCTTGTTAACTTGCCGGACAGATGCCGGCTGAAAGCTCTCGGATATCAGATTGGCAACATGCAGAGCGATAGAATCAGACGGAAATGGCATTTCCCCGGTAAGCATCTGATACATTATAACGGAATAGGAGAAAATATCACTTCTGCCGTCAATTCCGGAATTTCCCCATTGTTCAGGACTCATATAACCGATTGTACCCAATGTCGCTCCCGTGGATGTCATTGTTCCCATATCCAGCGCTTTGGCTATCCCGAAATCCATCACTTTAACATAATCTGAACCCAGCATCATTATATTGCCTGGCTTAACATCTCGATGAACAATATTGTTTTTATGTGCGTGCCCCAATGCCCGTAACACCTGAATGCTGATTTCAATCACTTCGCTTACATGGAATGGCTTGCCCCTCTCCACATAATTTTCAAGGGTTTTGCCTTCAACAAACTCCATAGCGATATAGTAATCTTCCCCGGATTGACCGGCATCATAAACAGAAACGATATTAGGATGGGAGAGTCTGGCGATGGATTTAGCCTCTCTGACAAACCGCTCGACTTGCATCTTCTTTGACTCTTCATCGAGGACAGGATTTAGAATTAATTTTTTCAGGGCAACGTAACGATCAAGAGTCATATCTTTTGCTTTGTAAATAATCCCCATGGCTCCGCGATCGATCTCTTCAATTATCACATATCGCCCAAACACAGCTTCCGGATTCCCATTCATATAATCGCTTCCCAATTCTAAAATAACCGGTATTTAGACTTTATTATATAAAGTAATTTGGGCTTAATGCTACTTCTCCTGTTTGTAGTAATTGTTTAGTGAGTTAATGAAGCCTGCCACCATTGAGAATGGGGAGTTTACTCAAGGGAATAGAGGGAATATATGAAGACCGGTGCATCCGACGGTGGGAAGAAGATGATATCCATCAGGGAGAATTGCGCCAACCTCATAAACCCTAAAAATGCATTTGTAATCTTATAATTACCGTATTGTAGCTTTTTACCGGTAAAAGAGTACATTTCCAGCCAATATAAAATTATCTCGGAGATGTATAAAAATTGATGCGCATAATTTGCAGTGAATCCTGTCGTACAATAGATTCTTCGCGATCTCTGCGCCCTCTGCGTTGAATTAAAAAGCATTATCCGGGTTTAAGACAACACCCGATTTCAATCGGGTGGTTAGAAGCCTATAAAACCTACCT